>JADFHV010000106.1 GCA_022566975.1 Chloroflexota bacterium | reverse complement strand
GGGGCGGTATGACAGGCCGGTGGCGAACCCGACGGCCCCCTGCTCTATCCCCTCCCTGACAAGCCGCTTGGCCTTCTCAAGCGGTTCGCCTACCAGGGGAACATCTCGGAAACCCAGGGTCTCCAGGCGCAGCGCGCCGTGGGCCACGGTGTAGGCCGTATTGATGGCCACCTTCTTGTGATAGTTAGCGCGGAAGGCGGCGACGCTGCTCATGTCCAGGTCCTCGGGAGGCTCCCCGAGGATTCCGGCAATGTAGCGACGATAGACCGGAGATACCACGTGACCGGTAGCATCTACTACCCGGCGGGCCTCGGCCTTCGACAGGTCGCCGATGGCCTCTATGGTCTCGCCGCTGATACCGACGTCGGCGCGGAATGCCGGCGCCTCGGTTCCGTCGACGACGGTACCTCCGACGACAACCACGTCAAACATGGCTCCTCCTTGTCATAGACGGTCCCGTCGCCCGCTCGCGCGGCGGCCAGCGGAGTATATCACAGGGCTGTGAAACTCCACGCCCCAGGGAAGGTGTTGACAGACCGCTCGACAGCCCGTAATTTGACCCTGACGGCGAATACAAAGCGAGGTGCCCCCGATGTCTATCGTTGACCACTCAGCCCTTCCCGAGACGCCGTGGAGACCCAACTACCGCAAATGGGACATCACACAGCCGGGTGACGGGACCACCAGCAGCGCCATGTCGTATAGCGTGGTTGGGGTCGGCGCGGGCGCGCCGCTCCATACTCACGAAGTCGACGAGCTGATCGTCATACTCGAGGGCACCCTGGAGGCCCGGCTCGGGGAGGAGGTGCGCAATGTGGGCCCGGAGCACACCCTGGTCATCCCGCCGAACACCCCGCACGGCTTCACCAGCGTCGGGCCCGGCGAGGCCCGAATCATGGCCTTTTTCCCGGTCAGCGACCCCTTCGCCCACACCACCTTCCTCGAGGGCGAGCCGCCGGCCGCTCACCGGGATTGACGACGTTTCACGCATGCTGCTATGCTGTATAATCAGCACTCAAGAGGCAGGACCTCGCTATGAAGCGCACTCAGCTACAACTAGACGATAGGACTTACCAACTGCTACGCAGAAAGGCGTTCGAGCAGGGAGTCTCGATGGCCGCCGTGGTCCGGGACGCCCTGGCCCAGTTTCTATCGGCGGCTCCAATGGGACGTAGAACGCTGGAGGACTTCGACTTTGTCGCCTCGGGCCGCTCCGCCAAAAGCCCCTACGACCCCATCTCCGAGAGGCACGACGAAGCGCTGGCCGAGGACTTCGATACTTGATCTTCCTGGACACGTCAGCCATCTACGCGTTGGCTGACACCCGAGACCCTAACCACCAGGAAGCCATAGACCTGTTCCGGCAGGTGCTGGCCCAAGGCGAAGAGCTCTTGGTACATAACTACGTACTGCTCGAGGCGGTCGCCCTCTTACAACGTCGACTTGGAGTCGCCAGTGCGCTGGCGATGTTACGCAACTCCGAAGCCTTCCGCGTCCACTGGGTTAATCCCGAAGACCACAGAGAGGCGGTGGCGATCCTTGAAGATCGAGGACTCCGTGGCCTCAGTCTCGTCGACTGCGTGAGCTTTGTGGTGATGCGTTACCACGACGTAGTTAGTGCTCTGGCTTTCGACTCCGACTTCCAGCGCGAGGGGTTCAATCGCTTCTCAGCCTGACTAGGCAGCCCGCCAGCCCCTACCCTCCGCCGGGCAGAATGCGGAACATGTGCTCCGGCGCCGGCGAGAGCAGCTCGATGGGGATAGGCTCCAGGGAACGGGACCCAGATCCCCATAGAACGCCGAACTGGGACGGTGGCGAGGGCGACTCGTACTCCACGCGGATGGCATGCCGCCCCGCGTCAAGGTGAGTGGATGCCTCGGGTTTCACCCCCGGAGAACCGGGGCTCTGGACTATTAGGTTTCCGTCCAACAGGAGCCTTACGGTCCCAGCTGCCTCAACCTTGAACCGATACGTCCCACCATCGGGGACATCGACCGAGCCCTCCCATACGGCCAGGTACGGCTCCGGGACCACGGGATCGTAGTAGAAGCTACCCATCGCCGGCGTCACCCGGGTGGCGTTTGGAGTGCCCTCATCCTCCCCCGACTCGAAAAAACGGCCCGCGAGTCCTAGTGGACGCACGGAGCCTCGATAGAGATTGGAGGCGGAAATCGACTCGAGCGCTCGGCCCGGCGGCTCCCATAGCAGCTGTAGAAAGCCGTCGCGGTCCTCGATCCGCCCCTGCACCCTCAGAAAGTGAAGCCCGACGGCCGGCTCGATGCGCACCGACCTCTGGCCGTCCCACAGGACCAGCCTCCCGTCCAGCGCCACGCCCACGCCGGAAGAGCCCTCAAGGGTGAGGGTATACTCGCCGGGCTCCCGGACGTGGAGCGCGCCCTCCCACTCGAACGCGAACGGCACCTCCTCGGGTCCGACCAGGAGCGGCCAGAAGCCCTGTGTCGAGCTCAATATCGCCTCGCGGACGTCCCCATTTAGAAGGGTGTATCTCGCGTCCAGGCCGGTGGGACGCTGGAGCTGCTCGCTGCTGAGCAGGACTGAGTAGTAGAGGATGTCGCCGCCCCTGGGCGGCCGGACCTCCGCGAAGGCACCGTCCGGGTAATAGACGCGCAGAAGGCTGAAGACGCTGCCCTCACGCGGCTCCAGATATATGGCTGCTCCGCGTGTAACTCTTGCGGCGTCGATCGGGATCCCGATGGGCACTCTGATCGCATCGTATGTGGGACTGTCTCCCACCACCGAGAGGGTCCGTCCGTAGAGAAACTGCCTGGACGTCAGAAGCGTATAGCCGCGGGCCTGCTGCCGCCGCATGTCGCGGGCTATGAGCGTCTGATCGGTAGTGAACGACGCGTATACCTCGGAATTGTTGGCCTGCTCGCCGAAGTAGGTGTCGATGTTCTGGAAGGCGATGCCCGCCAAAAGGCCGGCAACGACCACGGGAGTGAGCCCGCGTACCATCGGCCAGGGTGCGGAGCGGCCGGCCGTCCATATGACCCCCAGGGCGAGCGCTATAGCGATGGCCACCGCTGGAATCATGCCGATGGCTCTCAGGGACTGCGGCGCCTCCCACGGCAGTGTCAACATCCCCGGCAGGGCCATAGCCAGTAGCCAGAAAGGCACGGTGATGAGCGCGACCTCACGCCATCGCGCCAACGCTACGCCCAGACCCAGTACCAGCAGCGCCGCCGACCAGAAGTCCAGCATCGGCTCGGATGGGATATTGTGCCGGGGATTCGTGTCACCCTTGTAGTTGAGCATCAGCCCATGGTCGTCCACACTCCGAAACACCGCTTCGACGGCGTCGCCGAAAGACATCAAGGAGAAGACCGAGGTGCTCTCCGTCCTGGCGAAGAACTCGTCTGAGTCCACGACCGCCGATTGGACGACCGGGGCGGCCACCATCAGCGAAACGGCCGCCAGGACGATGACCTGCAAGGCGAACCTCCGCAATCGGGGACGTCGCGAGACAACGTGGTGGACCAGGATGAAACCCAGTACCAGGGGGAAGAGGCGGTATGAGGCGTAGAACCACATTCCCAACCCGAGCGCCGCCCCGGCGAATCCAAAGTCCGAGGTCCGCCCGCTCTTAAGCGCCCTCAGGAGTAGCCACGCCGACAGGGCCGCGAACAAGGGCGCAGTGATCCCGTGCATCCCGATCCGGCTCCAGATGATGTCCCACCTCATGACCGCGGTCAGAAACGCCGCCATGAGGCCCACGAACGGGCCGAGCATCAGCCGGACCAGCAGGAAAACAGCGACCACGCCCGCGAGGCCAAAAGCCACGCTGACGAGCCGTCCCGCGGCCATCGAGATACCCGTAAGGTCGATCACCACCGCGATCGGCATCAGGAACAGACTGGGCAAATTAGTGCTCGGGACGAAGACCGGCGCCGCACCGGGGTCGAGCTGGATCTGCCTCGCTTCGGCCAGGTTATCGGCCTCGTCATGCCATAACCCCGGAGGTATCTCCTGTAGATCGTAGACCCGCACAAGTAGGGCCAGCAGGAGGACGGCGCCCAGACCTGCCCAGGGCAGGGCCGCGCGCAGCTCGAACGAGACCCGGCCCCTGTCTCTCAGGCGCCTGACCAGGTGCGTCCAGCGGAGCTCGATGGTGGGCAGTGCCGCGAAGAGGAGCAGCGCGGAGGCACCGAAGAGGTACCATGCCAGGGTGTTGGGAGGCCCGGCGGCGAACCTCCACAGCGAGACCGCGATGAAGCCGAGGCTCGTTATGAGGCAGGCCAGCCCGAATAGCCGCTCAGGCCCCCAAAACCGCCGGGTCCGTAAACTCGATGCTGCCACGGAGCCCTGCGGCTCCGAACGTCCGCTTGCGTCTCCAGCGAAGGAGGTTGCCGGCCTGCTGCCGGCGGCCAGCCCGATAGCGATCACCGCCACCAGAAATGGCGTGATCGCCCAGCGGAGGTTGCCGGCGTCCACCAGGAGCTGGCCCACGACCGCCAGCACAAGGGCGACCGCCACCAGCGTAAACCGCACCGCACTGGGCTTGGCCAGCTCCATATGCTACCGCGAGCCCCACGTGGAGCTGGTCATGCTCGCATACTGGCGAAAGCCGGGGCGGTTGCCGGGTCCCATCTGAGTCGAGTGGAGTGTCCCCACGTGGTGGCCCAGGTCACTCATCTACCTGGACTTCGGAGGACTTTTCGGTCTTCACGATGCCTTTTTCGTACAGCTCTTGGATCTGGCTTTCGGCGTAGCCCAACTCTGCCAGGGTCTCCCGCATATGCTCGCCCAGAATAGGGGTGGTAATGGGGTAAACATTCGCCGTATGGGCAAATCTTATTCCGTTGTGGAAGAGCTTCACCCGTCCGATGACCGAGTGTTGCTGCTGTGCTATCAGGTCGTTGTCAGCGGCATCTGGATCGTCGAAGAACCAATCGCTGCCCTCCGTTACGGGCGCACATGCGACGCCAGCCTCCCTCAGCTGCTCTAGCCAGTGGTCCGAGCTAGCCGTCTCGAAGACCGAAGCCAGCTCGTCGGCCAGGTCGGCGTCGTTTCTGCGTCGTGCAGCCACCGACGCGAAACGCGTGTCCTCAAGCATGTCGTCACGCCCCAGCCCACCACAGAGAGCCTGCCATTCGTCCTCGCTCTCAGCCACCAGGTAGATCCAGCCATCTCGGGTCTCGTACAGACAATGCAGCGCGCCGAGGCCGTACAGGTCCTCGTCGGCCAGGCGACGAGGAGGCTTACCGTCGTACCTGGTAAAGTCCTCCGAGCTCAGTATGATACCGCCGCTGAGAAGGTTCGTGTTGACCCGCTGCGGCCTTCCGGTCCGCTCCCTGACGAAGAGGGCCATCAGGGCGCCCAGGGTGCCCATGGCTCCGGCGGCAAAGTCGGACACGGCCAGTTGCCCCAAGAAGACGGGCCGGTTGGCCTTCCCCCCCTGCGCCAGTTGAAGGCCCATCCACGCTGTAGCTACGGGGTCCATTCCAGGCCGGTGGGCGTAGGGGCCCGTCCACCCGTAGCCGGTCACATGGGTCTCGATGATGTTAGGGTTCAGCTGCGCCAGTGCGTCGGTCCCTATTCCCATCCGGTCGGTCGCGCCGGGTCGCAGGTTCGCCAGCAAGATGTCCGCCCGGGCCGTAAGCTTCTGGGCCACCTCTTTGCCTTCGGGAGTGCGTGTGTCGAAGCAGACCGAGCGCTTGTTGTTGTTGAGGAATACGAAGTAGGAGCGGCCGAGGCCGCGCGAGATGTCGCCCTGAAGAGGCTCCAGCTTCGTGACTTCGGCTCCAAGGTCCGCCAGCAGCTTGCCCGCGATCGGCCCCGCGATCAGGTTTGTCATCTCCAGTACCCTGATCCCCTTCAGGGGGGGATCGAAGACGCCCGGTCCGGCAGGCTCGTGCGCGTCGGGCGGCGACCTCTCACCAGACAGACCCGAGAGCACCTCCTTCGTATGCTGCCCCGGGGTGGGTCTAGGACCCGTGATGGCTCCAGGCGTCTCCGACAGCTGGATTGGCACGCCCATCTGGGAAACACGGCCCGAGGCGGGGTCGTCGAGCTCGATAAGCATCTCGTTGAAGAGCACCTGTGGGTCGTCCAGCGCCTCGTCGGTAGTCCTGGCGAGGGCATGGGGTACGTCTGCCTCATCGAACAGCCTGGCCCACTCCTCGGAGGGCCTCGTCTTCATAGCCTCGGCAACGATCCCGTAGAGCTCTTCGCGGTTCTCTTCAGGAAGGCCGCGAAACCCGTCTCCGAACTTGGGGTCGGCCAACGCCTCCGCAATGCCCATGACCTCGGCCGCCGAATCGATGAACCCCTTGCGGACGCATCCAAGCTGTACCCAGCCGCCGTCGGCGCACTCGAAGATGCTGTAGAAGGGAGCGTCACCGCCGGGTTTGGCTTGCTTGGGGTTCTCTTTGAAGACCTCCCCAATGACCTTGGGGGCAAACAGGAACGCCCCCGCCATCAGTGAAGTGTCCACCTTCCTGCCCCGCCCGTCCTTTTCGCGCGCATACAGGGAGGCGACCACGCCCTGGGCGGCGAGCAACGCGGCTCCCACGCTGGGGACTGGATGGATGACATGCGTCGGTCCGGGGCGCACGCCCGGCTGGTTGGCCAGGATGCCTGTCCTCGCCATCACAAGATCGTCGATGGGCGGCTCGTCCTTCAGCGGGCCGGTCTTGCCGTAGGCAGTGATGGAGCAGTGGACCAGCCGAGGGTTGATAGAGGAGAGTCGGTCGTAGTCCACCACGGACTGCAGCGTGGAGGATGGGGGGAGCGTCTCAACAAGCACATCGGCGCTCTTGATGAGACTGTCGAAGCTTGCGATATCCGCCGACTCACGGCCCGACGACAGGTCAAGGAAAATGCTCTGCTTGCCACGGTCCCACACCATGTAGCCGGGAGCCTTGTGCCGGGCGGCACCGGCGGCATCGTCGATGCAGACCACCCCGGCGCCGTTGTCGCACAGGAACATCGTGGACATGGCGCCGGCCATGCCATCGGTCATGTCTATTACGGTTATACCGTCCAGCGCTCTAGTCATGGGCCAGTGCCCCCCTCCACACCCGGCGTTTTGCGGCCGATTGGCAGGACAATTGTTATCCGTCCGATAGGGAGTGTCAAGGCGGAAAGGGCAGGGCAAACACCGCCAGGGCCGGTATGGTCTTGAGAATGTCCATCATTTGATCGCGCACTTTTTGCCGCTCTTCCTTGCTCAATTCTTCTCTTGTCGCTTTCATCAGCAGTGTATAGAGTTCGCGGGTCTCTCTGATCTCATTGACCAGCCCGTCCAGGTTTTTCCGCAAGGCCAGGGTGGCCCGTTCCTGGATCCGTTCCTTCAGGCCGAAAAAGGCTGAGTGCGACTTGAAGAATTGCAGTTTGTCCTCGTTCTCCACCAGGAACAGTTC
>JADFHV010000105.1 GCA_022566975.1 Chloroflexota bacterium | reverse complement strand
TGAGCTTGTAGAAGGACCCTGCATGCAGACAGACTCGCGATAGTCCACAGGGCGTATCGGAGGATAGGCCGGGTGGGACACTCGTCGCTCAGACGCCGCCGGTCCGCTCGTCGATAGCCTTCATCAGGTCCTGCAGATCGGGGAAGATGTGGGCGTCCGGCTCGTGTCGGTGCCACGCCACCAGCTCACCGTCGATAGTGACGTGGAACTTCCCGTGCTCGCTCGGAACAAGCTTGAACGACTCGACCCTTTCTCCCGCGCGACTGAGCGCCTCACCCGCCATCCAGGCGGCCCTGAGTGCGTGCCCTCAGTCCTGGCAGTACTCTATCTCTATGTTGAGTTTTCTGTCGGCCATGACTCGCACCTCCTCCTGACTGAATACGTATCGATGATAGCCGCCTCCCTCAAACCGGTCAACGGCCATCTGGCGACCCATAAGACCCTATGCCATAATGTCCCAAGCCGAGTCCTCTGATTGGAACACAATATGCCCTTCGACGCACCCGCTGGCGGCGCGTCGAAGGGGGCGGCCTGGGAGCGTACAGGCCGGGGAGGGGCCGTATGGGCGTGCTTGAGCGGTCCATAAAAGAGTACGGGGTGGAACTGGGCTTCGACATCGCCGACTCCGGAGCCGCCGAGCCGAACGTGTAACATGGCGGGACGGATATTCCTGGCCAACGTCGGCGCCAACGCCGCCCACTCGTTCTCAAGCCCGCTCTTTCCCGACGGCACATTCGAGTTCATCCCTATCCCCGAGGAGCGGGACCTGCCTGGTAATCACGCCGTGAGGTACGGAGACCTGAGGTCTCACTACGAGCCGGGGCTCTCCCTCGCCGGATACGTCCCCAGGCGGCTGTGGGGCTGGCCTGCCCACAGCGACCCCGAGTTCGAGACCTTCACCTACGGCGACAACTGCGAGACCAGCCCCCGCGCCGCGTCCCTGAAGCGCATGGCGCCGGGCGATTTCCTATTCTTCATCGCGCGACTCGCAGAGAGGCCGGAGCGCGGGGAGCCAGACGGGGCTCGTCCTCACACCAGAAAAGGGTTCTATCTGGTGGGCTACCTGGAGATAGAGGAGGTGCTCAGAGAAGTCCGCTCGCGGCCAACCGCGGACGTGCTCGCCAGATTCGGGGCCAACGCCCACGTGCGGCGCGGCCTCAGCAGCCCGGACCTCTGGGACGGCTTCTGGGTCTTTCGGGGCTCAGGCCGCTCTCGCAGGTTCCACACGGCCGTCCCGGTGACAAGGGATTTGGCCGATGGCGTCTTCACCTCCGCCGACGGCTCGCCCTGGCGCTGGGACGGGGGCAGGACCGACCTCCAGGTCATCGGGTCCTACACACGGAGCTGCCGCTGCGTCATCGATCCGACCCTGAACGGCCACGCCCGCCGCGCCGAAACCCTCTGGGATTGGGTCCGCCAACACGCCGGGTAGCCGCCACTGTCATTCTGAGGGAGCGTAGCGACCGAAGAATCCAAAGACGACCGACTCCGACGGTCCGCTCAAATAGACAGGACTTCTGTGTAGATTGTGTAGGTGAGGAACCTCTGTCATTGCGAGGAGTCCCCGACGAGGAATCTGGAGTGAGGGTCACGCACAATCACAATGCTCGGCCCTAGCCACAAAAACAGGCTCGCCCGCCGGCTCTTCAACGGCGTCGCTCGCGGCTACGAAGGCCCCGCCCGATTCTTCTCCCTCTTCCAGTACCGCCGCTGGCAGAGCTTTCTAGTGTCGAGGCTCGCCGTCGGCCCCCACATGCTGGTCCTTGATGTCGCCACCGGGACAGGGCTCGTCGCCATGGACCTCGCCAGGACGTCAGGAGCCCGGGTGCTCGGCCTGGACCTGGCCGAGGGCATGATCGAGCAGGCCCGGCGCAATCTCAGGTCAGAGAGCCTCGGTTCCAGAGTGTCGCTACTCAGGGGCCGGGCGGAGGGCCTGCCCTTCTCGGACGGCTCCTTCGATGCCGTCGTCTTCACCTTTCTCCTCCGTTATGTGGACGACCCCCAGGCAACCCTCACCGAGCTGGCCCGCGTGCTTCGGCCGGGAGGGCGGATGGCCTCGCTGGAGTTTTTCGTTCCCCAGGGCCGGGTACTGCACGGCCTGTGGCTACTGCATACCCGCGTGGCGATGCCCCTGGGGACCAGACTTCTGTCGCCGGGATGGCGAGACGTCGCCTCGTTCCTCGGCCCCAGCATCTCCAATTTCTACCGGCAGTACACCCTCGACGACATAGACGGGATGTGGAGGCGTGCCGGAATCGGCAAGGTCCGGAGCAGAGTGCTATCCCTCGGCGGCGCCGTGGTCACATGGGGCCAGAAGGAGGCTATTCGTGAAAACTGAGCTGATGCCTGCGTTCTACGCCCTGCCCAGAGGAGGCTGGCGAGACTACGTGACTCTGCTCCATCTCCCATACACCGTCTGGCACCTTAGCTACGTGGTGATCGGCGCCTCCGCTGCGCCGACCCTGCACCTCGATCGGGTTGGAGGGGCCGTCCTGGCCTTCTTTCTGGCGGTCGGGATCGGGGCCCATGCGTTGGACGAATTCCGGGGCAGGCCTCTGGGTACGTCCATCCGTGATGACCATCTCATAGCGATCGCAGCGCTCTCCCTGTGTGGGGCAGTGGCTATCGGGGTCTTGGCCATCCTGACCATCAGCTTATGGGCCGCCCCGTTCGTCCTGTTTGGCCTGTTTATCGTCCTCGCCTACAATCTCGAGCTTTTCAGAGGCTGGTTCCACTCCGACGTATGGTTCGGCGTCGCGTGGGGAGCGTTCCCTGCGCTCACAGGCTACTGGGCCAGCGCTCAAAGGCTCGACCTTCAAGGTCTCCTGGTGGCAACCGGTTGCCTCGTCCTGGCCCTGGCCCATCGGACGCTGAGCAGGCAGGCCAGAACGCTTCGCAGGAAGGCCAGGGTGGCTACGGGTTCAGTTGTGTATAAAGACGGGCACACCGAGGCCATCACCATCCCCTACTTGCTGGCCACGCCGGAGACGGCCCTGCGGCTGATCGGGCTGTCCGTCACTCTTCTGGCCCTGGGGCTGCTCGCCGGACGGCTCTAGGCTCAGGGCGCCGCCTAACGTCCTCCCACAAAGGGGAGAAGGGACAGTCCGCTCGTTCAGCGTCTCTCTGTTGGGGTTGGGCTTTCTCATTTCCCCTTCCCCCTAAGGAGTCGAAGGCACCAACCCGGGATGGGGCGTCCCTGACCCGCCTCATCGCGCCGTGCTGAACATCAAAGAGCCTTCACACTTTCTTCAAATCTCTTCGTTATCGTCGATAAGTAACTCACTCCCCCGCACTGGAGGTGCATCGATGAAAACGACGCGTTGGCTGATGCTCTTGATCGCCGTCGTGGGGTCCCTCCTTCTGGCGTGCGGGACGGCGGCAGATGCCGAGCAGCAGGGCGTCGCAGCACCTTCCACGGTCGTTGCACCCTCCACGGTCGTAGCACCCTCCACGGTCGTAGCGCCCTCAACAGCCGTAGCACCCTCAACAGCCGTAGCACCCCCCACAGAGGCCGTTCCCGCCCCGGCCGTCGCGGCAATGGAAACAGTCTCTGCTCCAGCTGCCGCGCCGACACCGGCCGGCCTTGATGCCAACGACATCGTTGCCGCGTACGAGGAGGTACTGGGACGGATATACGCCTCTGTCTTGCCCTCCGTGGTCCAGGTCAAGGTGCAACGGCGGCTGGACACCGGAGGCCTCTCCGGCACCCCACAGCAGCGATCCATCGTCCCGGCCGAGGGCTCCGGGTTCGTCTGGAGCGCTGACGGCCTCGTCGTGACCAACCACCACGTGGTGGAAGGCGCCGAACGGGTCATCGTCGTCTTCGCCGACGGCTCGGAGTACCGGGCGACGGTCCTGGGAAGCGACCCGGGCTCGGACCTCGCAGTGCTTCAGCTCGACAATCCCCCGGACGACCTTACGGCGGCGACGCTGGGCAACAGCGACACCCTCAGGGTTGGCCAGCTCGCCGTCGCCATAGGCAGCCCCTTCGGGCAGGAGTTCACCATGACCAGCGGCATCATAAGCGCGCTCGGCCGGACGATCCAGAGCCACGGCGGGAACTACGTCAACCCCGAGATCATACAGACCGACGCGCCCATCAACCCCGGCAACTCGGGCGGGCCGCTCCTGGACCGAGAAGGCAACGTCATAGGCATCAACTCTCAGATCATAAGCAACAGCGGGAGCAGCGCAGGTGTCGGCTTCGCCGTTCCCGTCAACACCGCCAGACGCGTGGTGCCCGAGCTTATTGCCAACGGCAGCTACGATTACGCCTACCTGGGGATCAGCGGCACATCCCTGACCGCGGGCCTGGCGGCCGCCAATGGACTTCCAGAGGAGACGCGCGGGGTGCTGGTGATAAGTGCGGTTGGCGACGGGCCCGCCCAGCGGGCCGGTGTCTCGGGTAGCACCGGGACCGAGGAGGTAGAGGGGATCACCTACCCGATCGGCGGAGGGGTCATTACCAGCATCGATGGGACGCGCCTCGAAGGGATGGACGACCTGGTCGCATACATGGCCGAGCACAACCGGCCGGGCGACACGGTAACCCTCGAGGTCCTCACCGCCGACGGCATTAGCGCGATCGATGTGATCCTGGGCGCGCGGCCCCAGAACGCGACCTCGTAGCCGGCCGGCAGCCGGCCCAGGAGAGACCACGATGCGCACCGGACTGATCGCCGGCTCAATAGCAGCGATGGTTGCGGCCCTCGCCTCGCTGCCATTGCGCTCGCCCAGCGACCCCCTCCTCAACAGCGCCACGGTGGCAGTGGGTGCCCTCACGGTCGGCCTGGCGGCCGGCATGATCTGGAACAGGCTGGCCGAAACCCGGAGGCCACTGCTCTACTTCTACTGTGTACTCGCCGGGGGTCTCGCCGCTGTCATGCTACTCGCCGCCGCAGCGGAGCCACAGATAGACCGCGCGTTTACGTTCTCGGCGCCGTTGGCCACGATAGCCTTCGTGATGGCGGGTGCCATAGTCCCTGCCCTCGAACGCACCTCTTGGACCCGACGTCGGTGGCCGGTCCCGGCCGCCGTGGTGATCGCCCTCGGCATTGGGATAGGCCTCGCGGGTCAGGGCGACGCGGCGAGCGGCGAGCTCTCCCTCCCGCCGGCCGCGGCAGGTCCAGTCGCCGCAGCTACAACCACCCCGGCGCCCTCGGACGGCGGCACCTACGTCGTCGGCGAGGGCTCGCAGGCAACGTTCACCGTCCGTGAGCAGCTCGCCCGGCTTCCCCTCCCCAACGACGCGGTCGTCCGGACGACGTCCCTCGCCGGGGAAGTGGACCTGGACGGAGGGCAGTCCGTGGTCCGGATCGACCTGCACACCCTATCCAGCGACCAGGCCTTCCGCGACGGCTACATCCGGCGGGCGATGTTCCCCACATCACCGATCGCCACTGTTACGGTGGATGCGCTGGGGAGCCTGCCGCAGAGCTTCTTCGCAGGTGAGACTCTCACCCGTCGGGTCGACGGTGTCTTGAGCATACGGGGCGTCGAGGTGCCTCTGACCTTCGAGATCGAGGCCAGACATGATGGCAGCGTGTTGTACGTCCTCGCCCGCACCACGTTCACCTGGGAACAGCTTCAGATGCCGGCTCCGACCGCCGGGCCCGTCGTCTCCGTCGATGACGAGGTCAAGGTCGAAATCCTTCTTCAGACCTTTCCGCAGGCCGCCACCGGTGGCTAGGCTCGCGCCTCGCATGAGCGGCCTTCTTACTGGGCCTCTGCCGGCGACCGCAGACGAGGCCGTCCACTCCGCCGCTCCGTGATCAGAGTATCTCTGCCCCCTCTTGGGGGTGGGGCTTCCAACGCCCTTGACATCCCGAGACCGACCCTCTAGCTTTTAGCCCACTCAAGACCCGAAGGGGGCGCACCCAATGACCAGCCTCTCGGCTCACCCGCTCGCGAACCGCCCGGTGGCCATGGGTGTCAACGGCATGGTTACCTCGGCTCACCCCCTTGCCTCGCTGGCGGGCCAGCGCATGCTGATCGAGGGCGGAAACGCCTTCGACGCCGCCGTCGCCACCGCCGCCACCCTCAACGTCGTCGAGCCGTACATGTCCGGAGTCGGGGGCATCGGCCTCGCGCTGGCCCACGTCGCCGCCGAAGGCCGAATACGGGCCCTTAACTTCTCCGGCAGGGCCCCACAGGCCGCCACACCCGACAGGTTCACCGAGGACACCAAAGAGACAGGCATCCTGGCGCCGCTGGTACCCGGCAACGTCGCCGGGTGGCTCACCCTCCACGAGACCTATGGGGTCCTGGACAGGGAGCGGGTCTTCCAGCCCGCCATCGACTACGCCGACAATGGCTTCCCCGTCACCTATTTGAACAGCCGCATCATGGCCAGGAGCGCGTCGAGACTGGCCCCGTTCCCGTCCGGCTCCATCATCGTCGACGGCAACGGCAAGACCCCAGGGCCGGGCGCCCGCCTGAAGATGCCTCAGCTCGCCGGCTCCCTTCGCAAGATAGTCTCAGGCGGCAAGGAGACCTTCTACAGGGGCGAGCTGGCCGAGCGTATCGTCGGTGGAAACCAGGAGCTGGGCGGGCTCTACACCCTGGACGATCTCGCCGACTACGACGCCGAGTGGCAGGAGCCCATCAGCATCGACTATCGCGGATACCGGGTCCACACGACGCCCCCCAACTCCAGCGGCTTCCAGGTCCTGGAGACCCTCAAGATCATGGAGGGATTCGACGGCCCGGACCTGATATTCCAGCACCCCAACACCCTGCACCTGCTGATGGAGGCGATAAAGCTGGCGGTATCCGACCGGATAAAGTTCGGGGGCGACCCGGACCACGTGCAGACCCCTCTCGACGGACTGCTCTCCAACGGCTACGCCGCCAGGCAGAGGGGGCGCATCGCCCGAGAAAGGGTCTCGGTGGTCTCGGGAGAGCATTTCTCGCGCCAGGTGCCTACGGGCTCACTCCTGGCGGGCAGCCCGGACGAGTTCGACGGGGGGATGACGACCCACTTCGCCACCGCGGACAGGGACGGAAACGTGGTTACCGTCACCCAGACCCTGGGAGGCGGCTTCGGCTGCGCCATCGCCCCGGCGACACGGGCATCTTCCTCAACAACATGTCCTTCTGGTTCGACCTCGAGGAGGGCAGCCCCAACTTGATCGGGCCGGGCAAGCGGGTGGACTTCTGCGTTGCGCCAACCCAGACCCTTAAGGAAGGCAAATTCTTCCTCAGCATCGGGACGCCCGGCGGCTGGGGCATTCTACAGACAACGCCCCAGTTCCTGATGCACGTGCTGGACTACGGCATGAACGTCCAGGAGGCCATCGAGGCGCCGCGGTTCCGGTGCGTCCAGGGCCAACAGGTCGAGATGGAGGAGCGCTTCCCTGCCCACGTCCGCCGGGCGCTGGAGGACAAGGGTCACGAGGTCGGGGTAGTCGAGCCATTCTCCATGTCGGTGGGCGGCTGCCAGGGCATCCGAGTGGACACCGACGCCGGCGTCTTCCAGGGC
>JADFHV010000104.1 GCA_022566975.1 Chloroflexota bacterium | reverse complement strand
GTAGTTCGTCGAGCCCCGTCACGCGAAGGAGCTTGCCCCCGGGCAGGAGCGACTCCCGCGCTTGTGACGCGGGGCGTTCGCGGGGCATCGGCCGCATCGTGCGAAGCTTGATCGCGGGGAATCGACCCGGCTTCCCGGATGACGTCCACCATGTTCGATAATAAAACGGCACCTGACGCGAGGCCGCACAGACGTAAGCCGCCGAAGCGAGGATCACGGGAAGCCCGAGCACCAGGAGCACGGTACCCAGAAACATCTGAGCCAATCGGAAGGCGAGCCGGAACAACCAGACGAACGAGAAATCGACGAAGAAGCGATTAGAGACGCCGTTGATAGCAGTGGTGTTATAGGTACCATATCGGAAAAGACCAAGGGAAAGGCAGGGAAACTAATAAAAGCTGCGCTTATAGCCTCCTTTATGATAGGATCTGCTGCTTTAATCAAGCCTTCCGAAGCCGAGGCTCGCTGCCAGCTCGTACTCCCTCGCTATGCTCGTGCAGGTGCGCACAGGGTCGTCCGATGCGATGGTGATCGGCACTCCCGCCTCCGCCAGCTTTCTGATGGGATGCGCATCCAGCGACGGTACGTCTCCGAGCACGAGGTTCGAGGTCAAACAACACTCCACAGTCACTCCCGCGTCCAGCACCTGCTGCAATAGCTCGTCGCTGGTCGTCGCGTGAACGGCATGACTGATGCGATTCAGGCCCGGAAGTCGGAGACCAGCCTCGATGTTGGCCGCTGAGACCTCTCCTAGGTGAGCGGTGACATCGAGACCTGCGTCCTCTGCTCGTGACGCCCATACGTATGCGTCGCCCCAGTCCGCCTCCTTGTCGTATGGAATGGGTATGAAGTCTATGCCCGCCAGCCCATCCTCGGCGGCACGGAGCGAATCCTCGAACGCTTCCGGGGCCCCGGGCCGGGTTGGCCAGAGCCCGGTCACCAGCGCCTCGGCGTAGAAATTAGGATAGTTCGCCTGAACCCGCTCCTCAGCGTCGCGGAACAGGGACATGAACCCAGGCCGCATGCCCCATTTTGCTCCGAAGCGGATCTCGACCAGGACGGCCCCGTCTGTGGCTGCCTCTTGCATGGCCTCAGTTAGCCACTCGAAGAATATCTCGTCGTCGTCGTTAAGGGGGAGCAACTGCTCGTTGTCTAGGCCGTCTAAGAACGCCTGCCTGAGGCGCTCCATCCCGGGCGGCACGCCTGCGAGTCTCTCGAGCTCCTCAGCCCAGTCGTGGGCGGCCTCGCCGTTGCGCCTCGATACCAGACGGTCAAGGCGGGCCCGCGTTTCAGCGTGCATGTGGAGGTCTGCCTTAGGGGCTTGTGCTGTAAGATTCATCCTTTGGGGATGGGGGCTGTCTCTTACCCCTTGCCCTCGGCCTCCTCAATGGCCCGTATCAGCGCCGATGCCTTGTGAAGCGTCTCCTGATACTCCCCTTCCGGCGTGCTGTCGAATACTATCCCGCCGCCGGCCTGAGCATAGGCCACCCCGTCCTTGATGACCAGCGTCCTGATGGTGATGGCGGTGTCCATGTTGCCCGACAGGTCGAAGTATCCAACCGCGCCGGCGTAGGGGCCGCGTTTGTCGGGCTCCAGCTCGGCGATTAGCTCCATGGCCCGGATCTTAGGCGCCCCCGACACGGTCCCGGCGGGGAAGCACGCCCTGAAGGCATCATAGTTCGTGTAACCGTCCTGAAGCCGGCCGGTGACGTGAGATACAAGGTGCATCACGTGTGAGTAGCGCTCCACGTCCATCACCTGCGTGACCTCCACCGTTCCGGGCTTGCTGACCCGCCCGATGTCGTTACGTCCCAGGTCCAGGAGCATGATGTGCTCGGCCCGCTCCTTCTCGTCGGTGCGCAGGTCCTCTTCCAGCGCCTGGTCCTCCTCTGTGGTCGCTCCTCGGGGCCGGGTGCCGGCGATGGGATGGGTCGCAACGGTGCCGTTCTCCACCTGCACCAGCATCTCCGGGGAGGCCCCCGCGATCTGGAACCCGTCGAGGTCGAGGTAGTACATGTACGGCGACGGGTTGATTGTCCGAAGGGCCCGGTAGATCTCGAACGGGTTGGCCGATGTCTCTCGAACCAGCCTCTGCGACACAACGGCCTGGATGACCTCCCCTTCGTAGATGTACCTCTTGGCGCGCTCGACCATCTCCTCGTACCGCTCCCTGGACATGTTGAAGTCCAGGTCGGGCCTGCTCCTGTAGTCGGCGGAGCCGCCCGGACCCTGCAGGCTAAGGGGCGTCTCAAGGCGGCGGACGATCTCCTCGATACGGTTCACCGCCTCTGCGTAGGCGGGCTCGACGTCGCCGTCCAGGTGCGCGTGGCTGACCACCCGCATCTTGTGGCGTAGGTGGTCGAACTCAACGAACGTGGTCGTCACCATAAGGACCGCCTCGGGCAGGCCAAGGGGGTCCACCTCCGGAGATGGCAGCCGCTCGAAGTAGTTCGCCGTTTCGTAGGAGAGGTAGCCCACTGCGCCGCCGCTGAACCTTTGCATGTATGGCGCCGGCACCGGCCTGTACCGCGACAGCCGTGACTCGATGGGTATCAGGGGGTCGACGGCTCCATCGGGCTGGCCTGGGCCGGTCTTGATCACGCTGATCGGCTCGGTGCCGATAAAGCTGTACCGGGCGATATGTTCGCCGCCCTCCACGCTCTCCAGCAGGAAAGAGTAGGGCGGCCGGGCTATCTTGAGGTAGGCGGAGACCGGCGTCTCCAGGTCCGCGCTGATCTCGCGGTATACCGGGACCAGATTGCCCTGGCCGGCCAGGGCCTCGACCTCCTCTAGCGTTGGTGTGTATGGCGTTGGTGTGTACATTCCATCCCCTCGTGCACGAAAACTGCAGTGGTCCATGGCCCGACGTTTCTCGCGCCGCGGTTCGACAAGCTCACCGCGAACGGATTAGGTAAGCCCACCACAAACGAAGGGGATGCCGTTCGTCCTGAGCCTGTCGAATGACGCGGGAAGGGACACTCGGTCGCCTCCCTGCTCTTCCGTCTAGGCTCTGGGATGAAAGGTCCACCATAACCTCTCCTTGCACCTGTACTAGTGCTCTATCACACGTGATGTGCCGGCTTCGGTTTTCCTCAGACCCCCTCTCTAACTCTCCCCCGCGGAACCGGGGGAGAGGATAATACCTCTTCCCCCTTGAGGGGGAAGATTGAGATGGGGGGGAAGCCTTACGAATCACAACAACGTTGACCGAACACTAGGCTGTCAGCGGCGCCGTGAGCCCGACCCGGCTCCTGATGACGTCCATCTTGGGCTCCGAGACTGCCCTGGCCCGCTCGGCGCCCACCGCCAGCAGGCGGTCGAGCTCCGTGACGTCCGCCATCAGCTCGTAGTAGCGGTCTCGAATGGGCGATAGCTCCGAGATGACGACCTCCGCGACCCTGGCCTTGAGCTCTCCGTAGCCCGAGGCCGCAGCGAAGTCGGACTCTACCTCCGCCTCGCTCCTGCCCGTTATCACCTTGTAAATGCCCAGCAAGTTGTTCACGCCCGCCCTCTTCGGATCGTTGGAGAAGCGGATCTCTGTGCCCGAGTCGGTCACCGCCCGTTTGATTGATCGTTGTATCTCCTGAGGCTCGTCCAGAATCCGGACCGCATGGCCGCGAATGTGCGCGAAGCTCTTGGACATCTTTGCAGTAGGGTCGTTGAGCCCCATCACCCGTGCACCCACGTCCGATATCACTGCCTCGGGGACGACGAAGGTCTCGCCGAATTGGCGGTTGAACCGCTGAGCGATGTCCCGAGCGAGCTCCACATGCTGTCGTTGGTCGTCGCCCACCGGCACCTCGTGCGCGTCGTAGAGCAGGATGTCCGCGGCCATCAGAACAGGGTAGGCGAGGAGTCCGGTCGAGACACTCTCCCGCTCCGCCGCCTTGTCCTTGTACTGGGTCATACGCTCCAGCCACCCGACTGGCGTGACACAGTTGAGGACCCAGCAGGCCTCGACGTGGGCGCGGACGTGACTCTGGATGAAGACCGAGCAAAGCTCAGGGTCGAGGCCCGCGGCGAACAACATCGCCGCCAGAGACCGCGTCTGGCGGCGCAGCTCCTCGGGGTCCTGCGGCGCCGTGAGCGTGTGAAGGTCCACGATGCAGAAGAAGTTCTCCTTTTCGCCCTGTCGTTGGACCCAGCCCTTGATGGCCCCCAGGTAGTTGCCAAGCTGCACGTCTCCGGAGGGCTGTATCCCACTGAAGACGCGTCGCTTGTCGGACCTGTCCGTGCCCGCCGATGCCTCTGTGGTCAACCGGTCTGTCTGCATGTGCGTGCCTCGCCCCAAAACAAAAAGACCCGTCCGTGAAGGGACGGGTCTACGCCGTGGTGCCACCCTATTTTGCCGCGTACGTTATGTTTCGCGGCATCTCTGCCGGGCACGGAGGGCTTTGCCCCAGATGCCCTGGGCTCTGCTAACGGTGCCCTCTCCGTCCAGGCCTACGTCCCGATTCGTCGGGATTTCGGTTGGAGGCTCCCAGGTCCATTCGGCCTCTGCGCCAGCGCCGGCTTCCACCTTACCCGGCTCTCTGGGCCTCGCTTGAGACCTACTACTCCTGTTCGCAGCCTTTAGTCTATGTTGATTTTCTAAGTATAGGCAGCGGCCGAGAACCGTGTCAAGCGGTCGGCCGCACTGCCATTGACCGCACGGGGAATCCGTGATCCAATAAAATGGATATTCCGAAAGTTCGTGAGATGGAGTGTCTGACATGAAACAAGCAAACGTACGTCGCAAGGTAGTTAAGGCTCTGGCCAAAGGCCAGGTTACGATCCCGAGCGAATTCCGGAAGGCCCTGGGCATTGAGGCCGAGACTTTACTCCGTATCTCACTCGTGGGGGAACACCTCGAGATCATTCCGCTACGCCAGGGGGATGAGGCGCTCAGACGCTACACAGAGGAAGATATCTCACGCTTCCTCGAGGAAGACAAGCTGGACGAGGAGACGGCCCAACGGGTCCGGGGGCTTCTGGAGCGGGGAGCGCTATAGGTGGCATCTCGGCGCGCGCTGGTGTTCTTGGATGCCAGCGTGTTGGTGGCCGCATCCCGTTCACCATCAGGAGGGTCCGCAGTTGCAATGGACGTATGCAGTGGACAGCGCTTTGGCGGCGCCGTAACCGCTCTTGTGATGCACGAGGCGCGATTAAACATCGCTGAGAAGTTCGGTGAGGCGGAGCTGGTGCGATTCTACCAGCAGATAGCGGCGTTGGACCCCGAGATGGTCCCGCCTCCTCCTTCAGAGCGGATAGCCGAGTGTGTCCCGCTCACTACCGCGAAGGACGCGCACGTCCTGGCAGCGGCCCTGGAGTGCAAGGCTGAGTATCTGTTGACACTGGACCGCCGACACCTGCTCACCGGCATCGTGTTGGAGGCGGGTCTTCCTGTGAGACTCCTGACACCGGGCGAGTTCCTCAACCAGGTCGCGTCTGGGAGCTTCCCAACGAAATGAGGGATGCCTCAACATCGGCGACGACGCAGCCGGAATAGGACTAGCAGCGGGCCCGCGCGCCGTCCGCGCATGCGCGGCGTGGTCACCTGACAGGTTGGGGGCGGCCTCACGCTAGAAGCGGTACCACCCGGTCAAGGATACGGTGCGCCACCTCGTACTTGGGCATCAGTGGAAGCTCCTCGACGCTTCCCTCCCGGTCCAGCAGGAACACGCGGTTGTCGTCCGTCGCAAAGCCGCTATCCGCCGACGTGATGTCATTGGCGGCGATCAGATGGAGGCCCTTGCTCGCGAGTTTCTCCTGAGCGTTGGACACCAGGTCTTCGCTCTCCGCCGCGAACCCCACTTTGACGAGACCGTCTCGCTGCACCTCGGCCACGATGTCGGGGTTCTTGGTCAGATCGACGCTCCATGTGTCAGAACCGGTCTTCTTGATCTTCTGGCTGGCGACCGAGACCGGGCGCCAATCGCCTACGGCGGCTGCCATGACCAGCGCGTCGGCGTCCCTGCACTCCTCCAGAACGGCGCTGCGCATCTCCTCTGCGGTCTCGACTCGGAGGACCCGTACCCTTACCGGGTCCGGGATCGACGTGGCCGCCGAGACGAGGACCGTGTCGCCGCCCCGGTCCCGCGCGGCCTCCGCGATTGCGTATCCCATCTTGCCCGTAGACCGGTTGGAGATGACCCGCACCGGGTCCAGCGGCTCGCGGGTCCCTCCTGCGCTGACAACGACCTTACGGCCTGCCAGGTCCCCATCTCTCCCCAGTACCGCCCTGATATGACCCAGCAGCTCGTGCGTCTCGAGGAGCCGTCCTCGGCCTGTGAGCCCGGAGGCGAGCCGCCCTTCCGCGGGGCCGACGACGATGTATCCCCAGGACTTCAGCTTCTCCACGTTCTGCTGGGTCGCCGGGTTCTCATACATGTGGGCGTCCATGGCCGGCGCCAGGATAACGGGGGCCTGAGTGGCCAGAAGCGTGGTCGTGAGCGCATCGTCCGCCAGACCCCACGCGATCTTGGCCAGCGTTTGCGCCGTGACCGGCGCGACGATGACGATGTCCGCTCGCTGCGCTATGGCCACATGGTCCATGCCGAGCTCCGACTGGGGATCGAACATGTCCGACACGACCGGCCTGTGGGTGATGCTATTGAACGTGAGAGGCGCCACGAAGTTGGTGGCCTCGTGGGTCATAATAACGTCCACCGCGGCGCCCGCCTGCACCAGCTTGCTGGCGAGGTCTACGGACTTGTAGCAGGCTATGCTCCCCGTGACCCCCAGAGCCACCGTCTTGTTGTCGAGAGGATCGGGCATCTATGAGTCCGCCGCTCCTTTCAAGGAGTCCGGGCCGGCGTTGAGATCATGGATTATTCGGAGCCCGGTCAGAGTCAGGTTCGGATCGACCGCGTCGAACACCTTAGCTTCTCTCTCGATCACCTCAGCCAACCCGCCGGTCCCGACCACCGTGGCCCCCCCGCCCAGCTCCTCGTCGAACCTGGCCACCATGCCCTTGACCATCTCCGCGTAGCCGAGCACCAGGCCCGACTGCATGGCGTGGACCGTGTTTGTCCCAATGGCGGCTGGAGGCCTTTCGAGCTCGACCCTCCTGAGCTGAGAGGTGCTGTGAAAGAGGGCATCCGCCGACACGATGATGCCTGGAGCCAATGCGCCTCCGAGGTAGTCGCCCTTGGCCGAGATGGCGTCGAATACGGTCGCCGTACCGAAGTCCACCACGATCGCCGGACCTCCGTGGAGGCTGAACACGGCTGCGGCGTCAACGATGCGGTCCGACCCTACGTCGCGAGGTGTGTCGTAGAGGATCCGGATTCCTGTCCGGGTCCCCGTGCCGACGACCAGGGGAGTGACGTTGAAGAAGCTCTCACACATCTCCACAAAGGTCGGGGTCAAGGGGGGTACGACGCTGCACAGGGCGACGGCGGTGATGTCGGAGGGTGAGATGCCCCTCAGGGGCAGGAGCTGGTTGAGCATGAGGCCGTACTCGTCGGCCATTCGCCTGGTGTCCGTGGCGATTCGGCTCGTGGCCTTTAGTTCCTCTCCC
>JADFHV010000103.1 GCA_022566975.1 Chloroflexota bacterium | reverse complement strand
CCACGACGCCTGGGTTTCGCTCGTCGACTTGACGGACGCGGTGTTGTTGAAGACCGTGGAGGTCTCTACAGACGTCCTTGATGTTGTGCTGGGTGGGAACGGCTACGTGTACGCGTTCCCTCGAACGGACCAGTGGGAGACCATCCGATCCATCAATACTGGTACGGAGACGGAAACCCAGAGCACCGGAAATTCGATCCGCGCCGGTACTTTCGCGAAATTACACCCAGACGGTACCACGATCTACGGAACCGACAACGGCATAAGTCCTGATGACGTAGAGAAGTATGAAATCGCCGGTGGCACTGCGGCCTATCTCTACGATTCGCCCTACCACGGGGATTATTCCGTGTGCGGAGACCTTTGGATATCGGAAGATGGGCTCAGGGTCTTCACCAGGTGTGGCAACGTCTTTCGGTCATCGGGCGATCGAAACGCCGATATGACGTACAACGGCTCATTGAGCGAGCTTAAGATGATTGAGCACATGGACCACTCATTAGCCGTCAACAAGGTCGTCGCAATCCCTACATGCTGCGTTGCCAAATTCCGTCCAGGTCTGCAGAGATCTAGCCTCAGTGACATGATTGAGGACGTCGATGCACAGATACAGATATACGCTTACGACTTCCTTACCCTCGAAACGAGCATTGATCTTCCTCCCTTTGTCGTAGCCGATACCACATATTCGGCACACGGCAGGTTTGTCTTTTTCAGCAGCGATGGAAATGCAATTTTCGTGGTTGCTCAGGCGGATGAGCAGTCCGGGCTACTTCTCGACTACGGTATTATCACCTTTCGGACCCAGGATTACGTGACCGTCGCCCCCTAGGCTAAAGGTGAGCCTCGGGCCCGCGACCAGGTGCGGCTAGCCATCTCCATCAACGCATGGCGAGAGGGCGGCACACCCAGGGCAGTGCGAGTCACCCCGTTAGCGGCGAGGGAGTTGGGCACGCTGGATGTGTGGGACATCCTCGGGAGCCCTACTGCTGACATCGTTGGGTAGATGCACTGCGCCGAACTTGCGACACAGGCTTGCATATACGTATAAGCGGACCCGGTGCGGCCTGGTGGGGCCTGGGCATTTTGGACAAACTCCAGTTATATAGAAACTCCCTCTGTCCAGAACCGGAGCGGGCTGGCCTGCGTCGCCCGCCCGTCTGCTACCATGCGAGCCTATGGGTGTCTGTCTGGCGCGGCGGTGCCGATAGACCAGGCACAGGGAGGAGTAGAATGCCTTTAACTGAAATCCAGATCGACGAGATTTCCAGGAATCTGATGGAGGCGGGAAAGACCGGCACGCCGGTGACCTACGTTACCGAGACGTTCCCGCAGATAACTGTGCCGGAGGCGTATGCCGTCCAGCTCCGCTCGCTCCAGACCAGGCTCGGAAACTCCGAGGTCATAGTCGGCCGGAAGATCGGACTCAGCTCTAGGGCCAACCAGGAGATGTTTGGCATCGACCGGCCCGCCTACGGGCACTTGTTCGAGTCCGCGATCGTGCCGGAGGGCGACCCCATCTCGATGGCCCGGCTGTTTCATCCTGTGATCGAGCCGGAGATCTGCTTCGTGTTAAGGGACGACCTGAAAGGGCCCGGAGTAGACGTTGCCAAGGTCCTGGCTGCCACCGCCGGCGTCATGCCCGCCATCGAGATCGCCGACTGGCGCTACAAGGGAGGCTTTGTCGGGTTGAAGGCCCAGGACCTGATCGCGGACAACTGCGGTGCGGCCATGGTGGTCCTGGGCGGCCGGTTGACACCCGTGGCCGATATCGACCTGCGGCTGGTGGGTATGGTGCTGGAGGTAAACGGCGAGATCGTCGCCACGGGCGCCGGCGCCTCAGTACTGGGCAATCCCGCCCAGCCTGTGGCCATCATGGCCAACGCTCTCGCCCGGTACGACATGGGACTGAAAGCCGGCGAGATCGTCATCTCAGGCTCGCTGACCGCAGCGGTCCCAGCCGAGGCCGGCTCATCTTACCGCGCGACCTTCGACAGGTTGGGCGCCGTGACGGTGCGTTTCACCGAATAGGTGGATCCCCACTTTGAATATCGAACCCGCAGCCTGGACGCCTGAGGACGAGTTCTGGTGGCTGCCGACCTCAGTCTCGCCTGAGCAACTGTATTGTCGTCTGGCCCAGACAGACGCGTCCGATAAGGACCTTGGGATGCCCACGATGCGGTTTGCCCCTCACCCCAGCACTGTCGAGGCGGACGCTGAGCTTCTCCCGGTCAGCTACATGCCTAAGTGGTGTGAACAGACTGTCATCAAGGCCACTCCGTACCAACCTGGCAGCCAGATATGTGCATGCGACCGTGCTGACCGCTATCCAAGTCCAGGAGAACCATGGTGCTGTCCAGCCGTAGCGTGGAACAAGACTCCACGCTGAATGCACGATGTCCCTCCTTTGCTTTGGAGGAACAACAGAGCGGGAGTGCCTTTATACAGCTCCGCAGGCGCTGTTGGCTCCGCAGGTAGGATTCGAACCTACGACCCGCCGGTTAACAGCCGGCTGCTCTACCACTGAGCTACTGCGGAGCGGTGGTCGGGAGGACCCGCTGGTTAATCCCGACTCCGTCGGGACTCTACCACTGAGCTACTGCGGAGCGCTCGGTGACATGTTAGCACCCCGCTCCGCGGGAGCACTAGGGCAGCCGCCGTATCTTGGGCAGCCCCACGGCCGCCGAGACGCCCAGGAACGTCAGGATGACTCCGTTCACCAGCAGCGCCCCCGGCGCGCCCAGCCATCCGCCCAGCGCCCCCACACCCAGGTGCCCCACCGGCGCCGTCCCGATGCTCAAGACCCACGAGCCCATCGCCCGGCCGCGCTGCTCGTTGGGCACGTTCGCCTGCATCAGCGTCCGGTTCAGGGTGTCCACAGTCATGGCACAACCGTTGACCCATGCCAGCAGCGCCAGGAACAACAGCATATGCGACACTACGGAAAAAGCCATCAGACCCAGCCCGAAGGCCGTGGCGATAACGAACAGCAGCAGGCCTTTCCGTCTGAAGTCTCCCATGTTGGCCAGGATCATCACACCCACCAAGCCTCCCGCCTGGCGCACCGCCGTCATCACCCCCAGGCCGGTCGCCCCAACGCCCAGGATGTCCCTGGCGAACACCGGCAGCAGCGTCTGGTGGGTGAAACCAAATATCTCGACGGTCGCCGTCATCAGCATAAGGCTCATCAACGTGCGGTTCACGCGCAGCAGTTGCACGTAGCCCACCAGGTTCTCCACCACGGACCCTCGCTCGCCCACCGCCGCCTGGCCCACGTCCCGCGTGCCCATCAGCACCGCGACCGCAAGACCGTAGCTGGCCGCCACCACCAGGTACTGCTCCCCTATGCCCAGGGTCGAGATGATGACGCCGCCGAGCAACGCGCCCCCGATGCCTCCCAGCGACGTCGCCACGCTGCTCAGGGCCAACCCGTTAAGGGCGTGGTCCGGCCCGACGATGTCGTAGGTGTATGCCTGCCGCACCGTCATGATGAAGGCCCAGATGCAACCCGAAAGCACGGCCAGGCCCATCACGTGCCACACGCGGGCAACGTCGGTCAGCAGCACCAGTGCCATCAGACCCGCGGCAACGCCGCCGCCGAGGGTCAGGAAACGGACGAACAGCCTGCGGTCGGCCCAGTCGGCGACTGCGCCCGAGACGATCCCCAGGAAGAAGAGGGGCGCCATGCTCGCGGCGGACGCGACGCCGAGCATGAACACCGAATCGGTCATCTTGAAAATCAGCCACCCCAGGCTGACCCTCTCCATGCCCATGCCCACCGACTGGATGATCGTGGCGCCCCACAGCAGGCGAAAGTCGCGGTAACGAAACGAGGATGCCCACCTGGCCTGTAAGGATAGGTGGGCCGTGAGCACGATGAAACTCGGCGTCCGGCTACTGGGCCGGTGAGTAGTCTGTGGGCTTCAGCAGCGAGTTGAACACCCTGGCCACCAGCGGCCCATCAGCCTCCGACTCGGCCACCAGACGAAGCCACTCGGGGTCGCTGTTGAACGCGGCCATCTTGCCCGGATGGGGCTCGTAGACACGGTAATCGTAAATCATCGGAAGTACCCCTGCCCAGACGCCGAAGAGCACGCAGTGAGCACCGACGACTAACCGAAAGCCTCGGCAACCGTGTCGGCCAGCGCGTCGAAGACTCCTAACGGCGTCTCCAGCGAGAACGACACATGCAGCGGAGTGATGGACACTCGTCTGTTTCGTACCGCCCACACGTCCGTACCCTCCTCGACCTCGGCGTTCACCTTTCTGTTGTGCCTGATCCAGTAGTGCGTCCTGCGCCCGTCGGTAACCTGTTCGACGTTCTCCAGGTACGCCGCCGGCCCCAGCCGCGTGACCTCCACCCGCTCGATCTCCTCCGGTGTCAGGCTTGGGACGTTAACGTTGAGGAGCAGCGGACTCGGCATGCTGTTGGCCGATATCGCCCGGGCCAGCGCCTTCGTTGCTCGAGCGGCCGCCTCGTACCGCACCTCCGTCTCGTACACGACCGACACCGCCATCGACGGGATGTGCCGAAAGTAACCCTGGAACGCTCCCCCTACGGTGCCCGACACCATCACGTCCAGCCCCAGGTTCGCGCCGTGGTTTATTCCCGACACCACCAGGTCCGGAGGCCTGTCCAGCAGCTTCTCCGCGCCCAGGATGACGCAGTCGGCCGGGGTGCCCTGGACAGAGTAGGCCCTGACCCCCTGCACCGGGGACGGTATGTCCTGCACCCTCACGACGTTCATGAGGGTCATGGCGGTGCCCATGCCACTCATGTCACGGTCCGGCGCTATCACGACCACCTCGCCCAACTCCCTCAATGCCTCCGCCGCCGCCCAGAGTCCAGGCGCGTGCACCCCGTCATCGTTTGTTAGGACAATCCGCAAGGCAAGTCTCCGGCAACACATCGCTGGCCCACGCCCATCCCCACCACCTCCACGCAGCCAAGCCACGGACCGCGGGCATTATAGCAGACGGTCTGTGCCCGCCCCCTCAATCCAAAAAAACGTTGTCGATCAGCCTCGTCTTACCGATCCTCACGGCCAGAGACACCAGCACCGGAGGAGCGATCGTCTCCAGCTCCTCCAGCGTCTCGGCGTGCGCGATGCTGACATAGTCTATTCGAGTGCCGGGTTCGCCCTCGATCATCGACCGCATCCGCCGCCTGACCTTCTCGGCGTCGGTGACGCCGCCCTCACACAGCTCCCTGGCCAGTCGCAGCGACCGGTACAGGACCAGCGCCGACTCCCTCTCGCTCGGGCTCAGATAGACGTTACGGCTGCTCAACGCCAGCCCGTCCATGTCCCGCACCGTCGGCACGACCACGATCTCGGCGCCCAGGTCCAGGTCGGCGTTCAGACGCTTGATCACCACGCTCTGCTGGGCGTCTTTCTGGCCGAAGTAGGCCATGTCCGGGCGCACGATCGCCAGCAGCTTGCACACCACCGTGGCGACACCCCTGAAGTGCCCCGACCGGAGCTCGCCTTCCAGCCGGCTGGCCACAGGACCGACGTCTACATAGGTGCCGAACCCCTCGGGATAGACCTCGTCCTCCGATGGAACGAACACGATGTCAACCCCCTCGGCCTCGAACTGCGACAGGTCGGTGTCCAGGTCCCGGGCGTAGGCCACGTAGTCCTCAGTCGGCCCGAACTGGGCCGGGTTCACGAACAGACTGGCCACGACGCTTACGTTCTCCGACCGCGCTCGGCGCACCAGCGCCTTGTGTCCCTCGTGGACCGCCCCCATCGTCGGCACCAGACCCAGGGGCCTAGCGGCCACTCCGGCCACCTTCCTCATCTCTGCGACGGTCTCGACGACTCTCACTGCGGCCTCCGGCCTAACCTGGCGTCGGCTACGCCGGCGTCGAGAGGTGCCCGGCGACCTCCTCGAGGACGCTCTCCTTCATCGCGAAGCTCTCCTCCTCCGACGGGAAGGTCTGTGCCTGCACATCCCTGACGTAAGACGCCACCGCCTCGCCCATAACCTCCGCGAGTTGCGCGTAACGCCGCGCGTGCTTTGGGAAGAAATCAGTGTATAGCCCCAGAAGGTCGTGGAAGACCTGCACCTGCCCGTCGCACTTCACGCCGGCGCCGATTCCGATGGTCGGGATAGAGAGCCGCTCGGTGATCATCCCCGCCAGCGGCGTGGGGACGCTCTCCAATACGATGGAGTACACCCCGGCGTCCTCCAGCGCCCCGGCATCCTCTATCAGCTTAGTCGCATCCCTGGCCGACCTCCCCTGGACCCGATAGCCGCCAAGTTGGTTCACCGCCTGTGGCGTCAGGCCGATATGCCCCATCACCGGTATGCCCGACTCGACCAGACGCCTGACCGTCTCGGCCACGTTGCGCCCCCCTTCCAGCTTCACCGACTGGGCGCCGCCCTCCTTGAGGAACCGGCCCGCGTTGCGGACCGCGTCCGCAGCGTCCGCCTGATAGCTCAGGAACGGCATGTCCCCGACGATGTGGGCGCTCCGGGTCCCTCGCACCACCGCCTTGGTATGGTGGACCATCTCGTCCATGGTCACGGGTACCGTCGACTCGTATCCCAGCACTACCTGGCCCAGGCTGTCTCCCACCAGGATGACGGGCACCCCGGCCCCTTCGACGATCTGTGCCGACGTGTAGTCATACGCCGTCATCATGGCGATCCTCTCGCCACACTCCTTCATACGTCGAAGCTCTATTATCGTCGTGCGCATCCCGGCACCTCCTCGCGTAGGGCCGACCCGGCGTGGCCGCCCTCTTTCCCGCTCCGCTATGTCCCGTCCCCTCAGCGCTTGAACGTCTCGACCAGCTCTCTTATCTCCTCCGCCCTTTCGGACGCCAGCCCTTTCTCCACGCAGAACGGCAACCCCGCCAGCGCCAACTCGCAATATAGCGGCAGCACCTCGGGCGCCCTCGACTTCAGGGCCGCTAGGTGGCTCCTGATAGTCCCGATGTCCCCCCTGGTATACGGCCCCGCCACGGCGGCCGGGACTCCGGACGTGCCCAGGTTCGTCGAAACACTTCGCATCATGGGGACAAGGGCCGTCACGCCCTGCGCCCGGCTCATGCCCAGATTCTCCCAGAGCTGCGCGGCAGTCGCCCCGAGCGTCGTCAGCAGACCTCCCATCATCACCCCGGTCAGGTGGTACAGCGCCTTGTCTTCGGGCGCCAGGAACACCGGGTTACCGCCGATGGTCACCGCCATCTCACGCAGGTATTCCCGCACCTCCCCCTCCGCCTCGATGCCGAAGGTCGTCCCGGGGATGCTCTTCACCCCGTTCTCCACCGACGAGAAGACCTGCAGTGGATGCATCGCTCCGGCCAGCGCCCCCTGGCGTACCGCCGGCTCCAGGACGTCCAGCGAGGCAGCACCGGCGCAGTGGACCGCCACCTGACCCGGCCGCCAGCGCTGAGCGCCGGCCACCGGCCCGATGGCATCGTCCGTCGTGGTTATCAACACTACGTCCGAGACGTCGACCGCCTCTTGAGCCGTCTCATAGGCGACGCACCCGGACACGCGCACGGCTAGCCCCTGGGCGGACGAAAACGTGCGGCTGGCCGCGGCGACCACCGGGTAGCCGGCCTCTGACAAGGCCACGGCCAGG
>JADFHV010000102.1 GCA_022566975.1 Chloroflexota bacterium | reverse complement strand
CCAGATCGCACGCGAGATTCTCGCGGCCGACGGGACCGAGGAGAAGATTCGTCCGGCTGCGAAGTTCTATCTCGACCGCAATGGGGAAACGAACCTGCTCACCCGCGACGTCGGCCGGCTCTTCCTGGGTCGTAGCGGGCCCAAGTGCAGCGGACGGGAGTGCCGCTACGGGACCTTCGACCTGCGAAGGGTTCAGCCTTCTTGGGTATGGGTCGGCGGTTGCCGGGACGTTCGCTCCCGGAGTCGAGGGTGCTCGAGAGAAGGTCGACGGTCTCGGGCCGGTCGACGTGGCGCGCGTTCCACTCTCTGACGTCGCGCCGCGTTCGGCGGGTCGAGGGCGGCGGTCCGTCTTATACAGCCGGCTGAGAGACTTGATCCCCACCACCAGATTGAAGTAGGCAAACAGAGTCATCTTGCCCATGGACATGAGGATATCTGCCGCTAGCGGCGGGGCGGTCAGGCCTACGGCAACAACGAATACGCCGAGCAGCCGTACGGCCCCCAGCCATCCAGTAGAGCCGATGATAGCCTCGCCGACCTCTCCCCCAAGGGCGACCTCGCCGTCCAGCGTGAACTCACCCAGCACGCCCCGGCCGGCCTCGAAGAAGGCCATAATACCCATGCTGAGGGCAACGAGGGCAAGGGAGCCGATCCAGAGGTTGACGCGGCGGAGCCATGAACGCCGTGAGGTCGCTGCCCACGCGAGGGCCACCAACCACACCGCCAGGGGGAGCACCCCAAGGCCGAAGGGGGTCATCAGCCAGTCCTGGAGCGACTCCCTGAAGAAATAGGCAGCCACACCGGCGCCGGCGACTGGGAGCCCGGCCCGTCCATAGCGCGACGAGACCGCGAGGCGAGACAGACGTGCCACGGCTCCGGATTTCTGAGATCCGCCACGTCTTCGCTTGGCCATCGAGTCCAATCCTACCAGACTGGAGGGACGTTCGAAAGACTGCGCTCGGGACATAATTGCACGAGTGAGGCTGATACGTCGCGGAGGGTCCCCGCGGGCCTCGGCTGCCCAGGAGACCGGTCAGAGCCGCTCGATAACGGTAAGCACTGCCGGGTTTCGACGCGCCTCCTTGCGCAGGAGCTTGGAGACGGCGTCGGTGATCTTGGCCTCGATCTGGCCCCACTCTAAGTGCTCGATCTCGCGCGGGTCTAGGACTCTTAGGACCTCTTTGGAAGTCTTTTCGAACAGCTCATGAGACTCTTCGTCCTCGGCGAAGCCGGAGGACACCACCTCGGGGTCCTTGAGCACCTTTCCCGTCTCGTTGTCCAGGGTGACGACCACCGTGACCACGCCCTCCCGGGACAGGTGCCTGCGCTCTCCGAGTATCTTGCTGTCGACGTTCCATAGCTTGCCGCCGTCGACGAGCACGTGACCGGCGGGCACCCTGTCCACCACCTCGCCTCCCTCGGCGGCCAGCTCGAGCACGTCACCGTCCTCCAGGACAAAGGTATTCGACTCGGGAATCCCCATAGAGTGGGCGATGGAGGCGTGGGTCACCAGGTGCCGGTACTCGCCGTGTACGGGGATAAAGAACTTGGGCCGCACCAGGCTCAGCATCATCTTCAGCTCCTCCCGGCTGGCGTGGCCGTGGACGTGGACGAGGGCGATGCGGCTGTGGAGGACCTTGGCGCCCTGGCGGAAGAGGTTGTCTATCGTTTTGGCGACCACCGTCTCGTTGCCGGGGATAGGGGACGCCGAGATTACCACGGTATCGCCGGGCACGATTTCCAGGTCCGGGTGCTCTCTGTTGGCAATGCGGACGAGGGCGGACGTCGGCTCTCCCTGGCTTCCGGTCGCCAGAATGACGATGCGGTCGTCAGCCAGGCGTCGGGCCTCGTTCAGCGGCAGCAGGACCCCCTCCGGAGCGGACAGATAGCCCATCTTGAGGGCCATCTTGACGTTGTTGCTCATGCTCCGACCCACCACCGCCACCTTTCTACCGTGCTTGACGGCGGCGTTGATGACCTGCTGGATGCGTGAGATGAGCGAGGCGAACGTAGCGACCATTACCCGGCCGGTCGACTCGCCGATGACCCTGTCCAGCGCCTCACCGACGACCTGCTCCGACTCTGTATAGCCTTCCACCTCGGCGTAGGTGGAGTCCGATAGCATCAGGAACACGCCCTCGGAGGTGATCTCGGCGAGTGTGGCGAAGTCGGTCGACATGCCGTCGGCGGGGGTATGGTCGATCTTGAAGTCCCCTGTATGGATAATTGTGCCCAGGGGTGTCCTGAGAGCGATTCCCATGGCGTCGGGGATCGAGTGGCAGACCCTGAAGAACTCCACCTGGAACCTGCCGACCTTGAAAGGGGCATGGGGCTCCACCACGTTGAGGTTCGCTTCTCGCAGGAGCCCGTGCTCGCGAAGCTTTACCGTGATGAGACCGTGAGTCAACCGCGACGCGTAAACTGGGGCCTGGATCTCTCGGAGCACGAACGGCAGCGCGCCGATGTGGTCCTCGTGGCCGTGGGTGATCAGGAAGGCGCGTATGCGAGACTTGTTCTCTACCAGGTAGGTGATATCGGGGATGGCGAAGTCCACCCCCGGCATGTCCGCATCAGGGAAGAGCACCCCAGCATCGATGACGACGATGTCGCCATCGTACTCGAGGGCCATCATGTTTCGGCCTATCTCGCCTAGGCCGCCAAGGGGGACGACTCGTAATGGGGTCGGGGGCATGCAGGGTTATTCGAACAGACTGAGTTGTCGGATGGGCGCGACCTCTTGTTCCTGGGGCATCTGCCTGGCGGCCTCTACCAGGGAGGGCAGCCGGCTGAAGTCCTCGACGATGACCGGTCGCAGCCTGGGGTTATGCAGGGCGGCAGCGGGGTGGTACATCGGGTAGACGGTCAGGTTCCTCCATCGGCGAGGCTGCCCACGCTCCTTGGTCAGCGACTGGCTGGGGAAGAACTTGGAGAAGGAGTGTCTCCCCAGCGTCACGATGACACGGGGCGAGATCATGTCAATCTGGCTGTTCAGGTGAGGCCGGCAGGCGTCGACCTCGCCGGGGAGCGGGTCCCGGTTGTTGGGGGGCCGGCACTTGACCATGTTGGTGATGTAGACGCTCTCCCTGCGCAGGCCGGCGGATGCGAGTAGCTCGTCCAGGAACTTGCCGGCGGGTCCGATGAACGGCCGTCCGTCTCGGTCCTCATAGAAGCCCGGACCCTCGCCGATGAACATGATGTCGGCGTCGAGCGACCCCTCGCCCGGGACGGCTTGGGTGCGCTTCTCGGAGAGGCTGCACAGGGTGCAGGTCTTGATGCGGGTAATCAGGTCGTCGAAATCAGACACGGCTCAGTCCGAGAGGTGTGCAACGGCGTCTACGGAAGGGAAGCGTAAGAGGCGAGCGCGGCTGTACGGCCTTGTTGACGGTTGCATCATCGTTATCGTAACAGGGCGCGAACGCGAGAGTCAACGTGAATTGATGAAGAATCGGACGAATTAGATACACGGACGTTTATTGTTGCCCCGGTGCCTCGTTGCTATACTCAGATGCGCCATGACTCAGCATGTAGGCCTGTTCGGTTACCCGCTCTCGCACTCCATCTCTCCAGCCTTCCAGCAAGCCGCGTTCGACCACTACTCTCTTCCCATCCGGTACGACCTGTGGCCAACGCCCTCCGATAGGCTCGAGGCGGAGGTCTCAAAGCTACGCGGACCGGGCTATCTGGGTGCCAACGTTACGGTGCCCCACAAGGAGCGGGTACCGGCCCTCCTCGACGACGTCGACGCCTTGGCCCGTTCCGTAGGAGCGGTGAACACCATCGCGAGAAAGGGGAGCCGGCTGGTCGGGTACAACACCGACGGGTTTGGGTTCATGAAGTCCCTGGAGGAGGCCGGTGGCTTCGCCCCGAGGAATAAGAGGGTGCTGTTGCTTGGTGCGGGTGGGGCCGCGCGGGCAGCCGCCTTTGCTCTGGTAGCGGCAGGAGTCGCCTCGCTGACCATAGCCAACCGCACCGTCGAGCGTGCGCGGTCTCTGGCAAGAGATGTCGGCCGCTCCGCCGAAAGCGTGAGGGCCGTCCCGGTGGGCGGCGACGCCTTACGGGAGGCGGCGATCGGCGCCGAGCTGATCGTCAACTCGACGTCAGTCGGCATGAGTCACGGTGACGCCCAGGAACGGACCTTGTTGGACGCGGACCTGATCCCGTCGGGCGCCCTGGTGTTCGACCTGGTGTACAATCCGTCGGAGACGCCGCTGATGAAGGAGGCCAGGAAGGCGGGCGCCCGGACGCTCGGCGGTCTCTTGATGCTCATATACCAGGGTGCGGCGGCCTTCGAGCTATGGACGGAGAGGGATGCACCCATAGAGGTCATGGTCAGCGCGGGGCGTAAGGCGCTTGCGCGCCTGGAGGCGTAGGGCCCACGCCCTAACCATATCGGCTAACCAGTCCTCCTATCTATCGGTAGCCAAGGCTCGGTCCTGGGGCGGTGGGACTGCCCGTCACGATTTTCACCAAATGTTTACCATGATGCCCCAAGAATTGTCACTTTCGTGCGATATGCTAGTTCTAGGCGTTAACATCAAAACCGGCCTCTAACCCTCGGCTTTGGGGTGCTGCACAGCTGAACGGACGCCGAGCACACCCTGCCCGAGCACATCCTGAAGGATGTGGCATCAGGCTGGTGGGAACGATGGCGCGGCCTTTAGACTGAGTTCCTTGAAGAGGGTTTTGCCAGAACCTATAGGCGTTAACGGACGGTGGGTCTTGAGGTTGAACATCTTCATCACAGGCTTCTCAGGCTCGGGGAAGACGACGGTCAGCCGCGAGGTGGCCCGGCGTCTGGGCTGGAAGGTGGTTGAGCTGGACGAGGAGATCGTACGGTCGACCGGCAAGTCCATCGAGGCCATCTTTGGCGACGACGGCGAGCAGCGCTTCAGGCAGATCGAGAGCGACTGCCTCGAGTCGGTCGCCAGGAAAGACCGCCAGGTCGTCTCTACGGGGGGCGGCATCGTCATGGACGAGCGCAACCGGTTGGTCATGGGAGAGAACGGGGCCGTAGTCTGCCTCGAGGCCCGGCCGGAGACTATCCTACAGAGGCTCGCGGCCGAGACTCAGGGAAGTCGTAGTCCCATTGTACGTCCGATGCTGGAGGCCTCGGACCCGATGGAGGGGGTGCGTTCGCTCAAGGCCGAGCGTCAGTCCGCCTACGCGCTCGCGGACTGGACGGTCCACACCGATCACCTGACACCGGCGGAAGCGGCTGAGGAGGTCGTCCGAGGATGGACCGCTCTCTCCGGCGGGACGGCGGAGTACGCCGACGACGGGGACCTGGCGGCCGTCGTTCGCACGTCGGCCGGAAGCTACCCGGTCTGGGCCGGCTGGAAGGTGCTGGGCAGGCTGGGCGAGCGCGTAGCGCGCATCGTCGGCGCGGCGGCGGCATACGTCATCAGCGATGAGGGGGTCTATCCCCACGCGCGGCGTGCCCAGGGCTCTCTGGAAGCTGCGGGTATACCGACCCACCTGTTCTTCATCCCGCAGGGAGAGGCCAGCAAGACCCTCGATACGGCCAAGCTGGTCCACGGTTGGCTGGCGGACCGAAAGGCGGAACGGGGACACGTAGTGGTTGCCGTGGGTGGCGGCGTCGTCGGCGACCTCGCCGGCTTTGTCGCCGCGACCTATCTTCGAGGGATGCCCCTCGTCCAGGTGCCCACCAGCCTCCTGGCCATGATGGACGCGGCTATCGGTGGTAAGGTCGCCGTCGACCTGGCCCAGGGTAAGAACCTGGTCGGCGCCTTCCATCAGCCCAGGTTCGTGCTGGCCGACCTGGAGACACTGGAGACCCTGCCCGAGCGCGAGCTCACTTCAGGCTGGGCCGAGGCGATCAAGCACGGTCTTATTCTGGACGAGACCCTGCTGGATTCCTTCGAGAAGGACCGAGAGGCCATCCTGGCATTGGACCGCGACGTCACGGCGGACGTGATCAGAAGGAGCGTCGCCGTCAAGGCTAACGTCGTGTCTCAGGACGAGAGAGAGACGCTGGGCGTTCGGGTGCTGCTGAACTATGGACACACGATCGGACACGCCGTCGAGGCCGCCACCGGTTACCGCCGGTTCCTGCACGGCGAGGCGGTGAGCGTCGGCATGATGGGCGCGGCCTACATAAGCCAGGGGATGGGGATGCTTTCCGACGTGGACGTCGAGCGCCAGAGCGCCGTGCTGCGGGGATTCGGACTGCCGGCGCGATACGGCCGGGAGGTCGATACGGCAGCGGTGTCGGAGGCGATGCGGTCCGACAAGAAGACCGCCGCCGGGACCATTCGATGGGTCCTGCTGGATGGCATCGGCTCCGCGATCACCCGTAGCGACGTACCGGACGAGTTGGTACAAGAGACGCTGCAACGCCTGGCGCGGCGACAGCCTGCCGGCGTGTAACCGCATGGAGCCGTTGTCGCTGCTCCTGCTAGGGTTTGGGACCGGCAGCTACGGAGTCCTCGTCGGCGCCGGCGGTGGCTTCATTCTGGCCCCTGCGCTGATTATCTTCTTCGATATGGAGCCGACGGTGGTGGCCGGCACCTCCCTCGCGCTGGTGGGAATTAACGCCCTGTCGGGCTCGCAGGTATACAGGCGCATGGGTCTGGTGGACTATCGGAGCGGGCTGCTCTTCGCAGCCGCCGCTATCCCGGGCGCGGTACTCGCGCCTTTCATACTTACCACGGTGGCTGACGGTACCTTCCGAATTCTCCTTGGCGGCCTGCTGTTGGGACTGGCGGTGTTGATGATGCTGCGTCCCCGCACCGCACAGGCTTCCCGGAAGCGAGAGCCGGCAGGCAGGCCCAGCCGCCTGGTCCGGAGCCGGCGCATCTCGGTACCGGGGGGAGCAGTGTACGAGTACCGGTTCAACGAGGCGCTGGCCATGTCGTTCAACGTGTTCCTGGGGTTCATGTCCAGCTTCTTCGGTACCGGAGGCGGGTTCTTGCGGACTCCGATTCTCATCTACGCCTTCAACTTTCCGGTGCTGGTGGCCGTGGCGACTTCCATCTTCACCATCACCTTCTACACGACGGCCGGCGCGATCACCCACGCCTCCCTGGGCCACGTGGACTGGTATCCGACCTTCGTCTGGGCCGGCATCGGGCTCGTAGGCGGGGCCCAGGTCGGGGCGAGGCTTGCCAGCAGGGTCGGAAGTGTCTGGGTGTTGCGTCTCCTGCTGGTCCTGGTACTGGGTCTCGGCCTGACGCTACTGATACAGGGGATAACTGGCTGACACTGTGTATGGGCACGACGCGTCCGGCCGTGTCCATGCATACTGCGGATAGGCCTATGTCGGGTATGAGTTCGTCGTTCGGTGTACACGCCACTGATGGGGGCGCCCGATCGGGCGTGCTCCGAACGCCACACGGGGACTTCCCGACGCCCGCGTTCCTGCCGGTGGCTACCCTGGGGGCCGTGAAGTCACTCGATCCTCAGGACCTTATGTCCATGAAGGCGCGCGTCGTCCTGGCGAACGCATACCACCTGTACCTGCGGCCCGGTATCGACGTGGTCGAACGACTCGGAGGGCTGCACGGATTCATGGGTTGGAGGGGGCCGATCCTCACCGACAGCGGAGGCTTTCAGGGTTTCAGCCTCAAGCACCTACGCGAGATCACCGAAGACGCCAT
>JADFHV010000101.1 GCA_022566975.1 Chloroflexota bacterium | reverse complement strand
TGCAGGATGTCGCAACGCGTACGGGTGCACAGCTGCTGAATCTCAACCTGGAGCTCTCCCGTCGGATGCTCGACCTCACCGAGGATGCCCCGCGAGAGACGATTATCCAGGGCATAAACTCTATGATGGAGCACAGCTCTCGCGCTTCGAGGGTAGATGCACCCTTTGTACACGCCCTCTACCAGCTTCTGGCAGACCGTAGCGAGCCCGACCCGATCGATGCGCTGGAGATCATCGCGGACTCTAGCTTTCCCTTGGAAGGCTTCATCGGTCGGCATCCCCAGGCGGCTGCCCGGATACTGGCCAGCGATACGACCCGGGCCGTCGAGGTCGTGCGAGCAAGCGATCCCCTCAGGCTACCCCCTGCCCGGCTGATATACCGGATCGCCGGCGTCAACCCCGAACTGGCCGCCAAGCTGGGCATCAGCCCCAAAGCGGAGCGAACGTTCTATGACCTGGTGGTGGTTGGCGGTGGTAACAGCGGCGTCGAGGAGGGCCTTTTCCTGACCAAATTCGCCAGCAAGGTCACCGTCCTGGAGATCGGCGAGCGTCTGCGCGCCAGCCAGGTGCTGCGGGAAAAGCTGGCCGAGCATCCCAGGATGGAGGTGAGGCTCCAGACCACGGTGGAGGAGTTCCGGGGCAACGGCCATCTGAAGTCGGTGGTCGTCAAGGACCTGGCCACCGGGGAGACCGAGGAGCTGAGGCCGGGCGCGGTCTTCATTTTCATCGGCCTGGACCCCAACACGGACTTTCTTAAAGGCACCGTGGACCGTGACGGGTGGAACTTCATTACGACGGGCCCGACCCTGGAGTCCAGCCTGACCGGAGTGTTTGCGGCGGGTGATGCCCGCGCCGGTAGCACCAAGCAGGTAGCCTCCGCGGTCGGCGAGGGCGCGACCGCCGCCCTGATGATCCGGCAATACCTGGAGTCGGGCCAGGGAAACCGGGGATACAGAGGCGACTAGAATGGCCCGACGTGTCGGGACTACCTTCGGTTGGTCAGCTCCTGTACACGAGTGGGGGCGGGTTTCAAACCCGCCCCTACGGAGACGGTAGACCGTTGTCATTCCGAGGAGCCCGTCGGGACTGACGAGTGGGGAACTCGTCCGGGGCTACGAGGAATCTGGCGTGAGGGGCGATCCCAAGGCCAGGTCCGGTATTCCCGCTGACCCGGATTCCTCGCCGGCAGTCGCCAGATATCGCGGATTGCTTGTGCGTGTAGTAGTATCTTCCCCTGGTGGCCCTTGATATAATGCGGCATCCGCGAGAGGCGCGTGTCGATGGCCGAATGGCCCGCCGGCGCGCTAACGCCGCCAGGGAGCAGCCTAGCTTATGCACAACCGCGTGGTGGTAACGGGCATCGGTATGGTAAGCCCGGTCGGTCTGGATAGGGAGACCTCGTGGGCCAGCCTTCTGTCCGGTAAGTCGGGTATAGACCAGATCAAGTCTTTCGACACCGAAGGCTTCCAGACGACCATCGCCGCCGAGGTGACCGATTTCGATCCCGAGTCTTACGTGGACCGCAAAACGGCCCGCCGCATGGACAGGTTCGTCCAGCTGGCGGCGGCCGCCACCCTTGAGGCGATGGAGCACGCTGGGGTCAAGGTCGACGCCTCTAACGGCGAGCGGACCTCCGTTATGATCGCCTCCGGCATAGGCGGCATCATAACCCTCTCCCAGCAACACAAGGTCATGCTGGACAGGGGACCCTCCCGCGTAAGCCCCTTCCTGGTGCCGATGATGCTGCCCGACATGGCGTCGGGCCAGGTGTCCATGCTCGTCGGCGCCAAGGGCCCCAACTACAGCACTGTGTCAGCGTGCTCGAGCGCGGCGGACACCCTGGGCCAGGCCTTTGAGGCCATCCGTCGGGACGAGGTTGACATGGTCCTGGCCGGCGGCGCCGAGGCGGCCATCTGCCCCATAGGCGTGGCCGGATTCAACTCGTGCCAGGCGCTGTCAAAGCGTAATGACGAGCCGGAGAAGGCGTCGCGGCCGTTCGACGCTGAGCGGGACGGATTCGTACTGGGCGAAGGCGCCGCGGTGCTGATCCTGGAGAGTCTGGAGAGCGCGGAGAGGAGAGGCGTCGAGCCCATCGCCGAGATGGCGGGATACGGCGCCACGGCGGACGCCTACCACATTACCCAGCCCGCACCCGAGGGGGAGGGCGGCGCCAGAGCCATGAGGCGCGCGCTGGAGCAGGCGTCACTTCAACCCCACGAGATCGAGTATATCAACGCGCACGGGACCTCCACGCCGATGAACGACAAGTTCGAGACCATGGCTATCAAGTCGGTCTTCGGCGAGGAGGCCTACAACATCCCGATCAGCTCCACCAAGTCGATGGTCGGCCACCTGCTCGGGGCCAGCGGGGCCCTCGAGGCCGCGGTCTGTGCCATGTCTATCGCCGACTCCGTGGTACCACCGACCACCAATCTCGAGTTCCCAGACCCCGACTGCGACCTGGACTACACCCCTATCACGGCTCGGCCCGGCCGGGTGAGGACCGCCCTGAGCAACTCCTTCGGGTTCGGCGGTCACAACACCTGCCTGGTCTTCCAGGCCTTCGAGTAGCGACCCCCGGGCCGCCCGGCGACAGAGATGGTGCGGTGTCACGCCGTGCCGCCGCACGGGGTTGTCTCTCCACGAGGGTGTCGGACTATGGCAACAGAATGGCGGCCTCTCCCCTCCCCTCCACAGGGGTTCGCCGATAGCCTCGCGCTTCCCTCTCTCCAGGCGCAGCTTCTCTACAACCGTGATATCCGCACGCGGCCTGAGGTAGAGGCCTTTCTCGCCGTCGATGAGAGGTTCCACCACGACCCTATGCTCCTGCCGGACATGGAGCGGGGCGCCGCAAGGCTGCAGGCGGCCCTGCAGTCGGGTGAGCGCGTGGGAATCTTCGGCGACTTCGACGCCGACGGCGTTACAGGCACCGCTCTTCTGTCCCAGGCGCTAGGGGAACTGGGACTGGCCGTTGTCTCCTATCTGCCGGACCGGGTGGACGAGGGCCACGGACTCAGTGAGCAGGGCATCCGGTCTCTTCGCGAGCAAGGTGTCTCCGTCCTGGTGACCGTGGACTGCGGTGTGAGCTCCGAAGAGGAGGTGCGTATGGCCGCCTCCCTGGGAATGGAGACCATTATCACCGACCACCACGTGCTTGGCGGCACCTTACCGGAGGCGTGCGCCGTCATAAGCCATGCGCGAAGCGATTCCTCCTACCCGTACCCCTATCTCACCGGTGCGGGCGTGGCTCTCAAGCTGGCCGAAGCGCTCTTCGCGCAGCTTGGCCGCCCCAGTCCTGACCATCTGCTGGGGCTGGCGGCCATCGGCACGGTGGGCGACCTCGGGCCACTGATGGATGAGAACCGCTACATTGTTAAACATGGGCTGGACCGGCTCAACGAGGACCCAGGGGTTGGCTTGAGGGCGCTCATGGCCTCCGCGGGCCTGGAGCCCGGCTCCCTGGATACGGAGGCGTTGAGCTTTAAGCTGATCCCCAGACTGAATGCCGCCGGCCGAATGGGCCAGGCGGGCCTCAGCCTCGACCTCCTTACCGCGACCGAGCCGGAGGTCGCCGGCCGGCTGGCCGGAGAGCTGGAAAGCAAGAACGCCGAGCGCCAGGTGTTGACGAGCCGGTGTGTGGATGAGGCGCTCGGGCAGGTGGATGCGGTGGCGGACTCCGAAGACGGCCTGCCCTCGATGCTGTTCGTGGGCAGCCAGACGTGGCCCCCCGGGGTGCTGGGCCTGATCGCCGGCAGACTGGCCGACCGGTTCCACCGACCGACCGTGGCCCTCTGCTTTGGTCCGGACGTGAGCAGGGCCAGCGCCAGGAGCATAGATGGGTTCGACATCGTCGGGGCGCTGGAGCCGACCCGAGACCTGCTGGTACGGTTCGGCGGCCACCGTCAGGCGGCCGGGTTTACCGTGCCGACGGCGAAGCTCCACACGCTGCAGCGCCGCCTGCAGTCCCTGGCCGAGGAGAGCCTTGCGGGGTTGGAGCTGACTCCTGCGGTAGAGATCGACGCCGAGGTGCCGCCTGAGGTGACGGCGGAGCGGGACAACTTCCGGTTCATCCAGTCGCTGGCGCCCTTTGGGAAGGACAACCGCTCTCCAGTTTTCCTGGGTCGCGGGATACAGGTGCTCGAGGCCCGGTCAGTCGGCCGCGGGAGCCGGCACCTGAAGCTTCGCGTGTCCAGCGGCGACGGCACATGGGACGCCATCGCCTTCGGACGGGGGGAGATGGCGGGCGACGCCCGCGGCCGCGTGGACCTCGTCTACACCATAGGCCTGGACGACTGGGGTGGGCTGCCCCGGATTCAGCTCAAGGTCCTGGACCTGCGCCGGGCGGTGTAGGCCGCTGGCAGAGACCGCCTAATGTCTCCGGCCCCGGCGGCGGCGTTGGGCCCGAGTCCCCCGCTCCTGGGGCACCGAGACGGGCTCGGCGACGGCCTCCTCAGGTGATATCCAGCGCCTCTTCGCTATGAGTATGGGCACGGTGATCAGCAGGACGAGGATGGCTATGTACTGGGCCTCCTGCATCCCCAGGGCCCAGACCTTGTCTTCTCTGGCAAAGGTGATGGCGAACCTCCCCACGGAGTAGAGGACGAGATAGAGAGCGAAGAGCATGCCGTCGGGCCTGAGCCTGTTCCTGAGCTTCCATATGACGAACAGGGTCAGCATGTTCCAGACCATCTCGTAGGCGATCACCGGCTGTACCGAGACTTCGACGCCGTTATCGCAGCCCCCCGCATCGCTGCCCGGATTGGTCCAGATGAACCCCAGGAAAAAGTCGGCGGCCTTGGCGCAGTGCTCGCCGTTGACTATGTCGCCCAGCCTCCCGATGGTCTGGACCAGGAGCAAGGCCGGCGCCGTCAGGTCGGCGATGGCGCCCACGGGCAGGTGCTGGCTTCTGGCTAACTTTTCCTCGAGTTCCTCCCGCTCACCTTCGCTCTTGGCTTGCCTGATCTCACGCTCAAGCTTCGCCCGTTTGTCGACCCTGAAGCGATTCATGATGACGGTGGCCGTGACCGCGGCGATGAACCCGCCCAGGAGCCCCCCCCACAGAGCGATGCCGCCGCGCCATATTGCGATGATCTGGTAGGGGTTGTCCTGGTAGAAGCTCCACTGGTCTATGACGTGGACGAGCCGTGCGCCGATCATTCCCCCGAGGATGCCCCACACCGCGATGCTGTATATGTCGTCGGAGAGGACGCCCTTGAATCTGGCCCAGCGGCCCACCAGGATGACGGCCGTAGCCACGGCTATGAAGCTGAAGAAGCCGTGCCAGCTAAGTACGAAATCCCCGCCTGAGAACATGTTGGGGCCTATGTCTATCTCAACCATCGCGACCTCGGTTGTGAGGATAGGAACAGTCTAAATCTACGGGTGACGTGAACTGGGTGTCAAGGTGGCGTCGTTGGGCTTGTGCTCTCGGGCACCGCATGCCGTGCCCCGACGGGTGGGTCGGAAGGCTCACCGCGAACGGACTAGAGACCGCTCGCCCTGAGTGTGTCGAAGGGCGAGGACGTGTGGCGTGTTGCTACGACAGCCTTAGACGAGGACCTCAAGCGCCTTGAAGACGGGTATGCCCGCGCCTATGGTAGATTGGCGCGACAACGTTTGTCTCGGTGGTGCCTATGCGGTGAAACAGGCGGTTGACAGCTTTCTGGACTATATGGCGGTAGAGCGCGGGGTCTCTCCCAACACGCTGGCGGCCTACAGGAACGACCTCCATCAGCTCGTCGAGTACCTGCGGTCTGACCGCGGTGACTCTGGGGTCGGTGGCTGGCGGGACGTTGACGGGCGGGTCCTTTCGACATACGTGCTCCGGCTGCACGACCTGGGATACTCGGACGCGACCCGGGCCAGAAAGGTAGCCTCCGCCAAGTCGTTGTTCGGCTTCTTGCTTGAGGAGGGCCTCATAGAAAGGGACCCGACCGAGGACTTGAGCTCGCCTCGCCTGGGGCGCTCGCTACCCGACACACTCAGCGTCGAGGACGTGGAGCGGCTGTTGGCCTCAAGCTCGGCGGGCGACTCGCCGGAGTCCAATCGCGACAGGGCCATGCTGGAGTTGCTCTACGCCAGCGGCATGCGGGTGAGCGAGCTGGTCTCGTTGGGCCTGGAGGACGTCGACCTGGACCGGGGCTCCGTGAGATGCTTCGGTAAGGGCTCCAAGGAGAGGGTAGTCCCCATCCATCGCAAGGCGGTCGAGGTCCTCAGGTCCTATCTGGACGAGGCAAGGCCGGCATTGGCCACCAAGCGCTCGGGCCAGACCCTCTTTCTCAACCGCCGCGGCGATGGGCTGACCCGCCAGGGTTTCTGGCTTGTTTTGAAGAAGTACACGAAGCGCTCCGGCATCAAGGGGAAGGTAACTCCCCACACGCTGCGACACAGCTTCGCGACGCACCTCCTGCAGGGCGGCGCCCCGTTGCGACATGTCCAGGAGCTGCTGGGGCACGCGAGTATCACCACTACACAGGTATACACCCACCTCACCAGCGATCACGTAAGGGCCGAATACGACGGCGCTCACCCCAGGGCGCGCTAGACTGGCCGGGGCCCCATGAGATACGCTAGAATCTACCCAAGGCCCTTGGTGGAGGAGAGCGATGCCCAGTAAGTCCCGGCGGGCAGCCTCGAGACAGACCCAGATGAAGCGAAAGCGTCGGGGGAAGCCGCGGACTCAGGAGTTCGACCTGGGCCCCGCCGAGTCCAGACAGTCTACCGCCGTCGACGAGGCGATGGAAGAGGCCGGGGTCGAGACGGCGATTTCCGTGACGGAGGCCGCTCCCTCCCGCCCGGTTGCCCGCAGTGCGCGGCGCTCCAGGCGTCAGGTGACGAGTGAGGCCCCTCTGGTCTACGGCCACCTTGGGTCCGAGCTAAAGCGCATAGGCGCCATCACGGCCCTGATTGCCGTCGCCCTGGTGGTGCTGACCTTCGTGCTGGGCGGCTAGGGTTCAGGCCCCCTCTCTAACTCTCGCCCGGGGGCCGGGGGAGAGGATAATAGCTCTTCCCCTTCAGGGGGAAGATTGAGAAGGGGGTGATAGCAACCGATTATGAGAATGTTGACTCTGGGCCGGAACCGTGCCCCTTCCTCTGGCCCCGCCTGCTGGCCTGAACCGAGTTAGGTTAGATGCCGCGACGAGACTTCTCCCAACGCCTGAAAGCGACCCCGACCGAGCCCGGCGTCTACCTGATGCGGGACGCGTCGGAGAGCGTTCTTTACGTAGGCAAGGCCGCCAGCCTACGCAACAGGCTCAGCTCCTACTTCGCAAGCCGCGCCGGCCTAGAGCCTAAGATCCGCAGGATGGTCGCCAGGGTGGTCGACTTCGACTTCATCATCACCGAGTCGGAGTCGGAGGCGGTCATACTGGAATGTAACCTGATCAAGCAGCACAGGCCGCAGTACAACGCCCGCCTCAAGGACGACAAGAGCTATCCCTACCTGAAGATCGGCCTCAACGAGGAGTTCCCACAGGTTTACATCACCCGCCGGGTGGTCAACGACGGTGCCCGCTACTTTGGCCCCTACGCCAGCGCGGGGTCTGTGCGCAAGACCATGGACCTGCTCAAGAAGCTCTTCCCGTACCGCTCATGCACCAGGGCCATTACAGGAAGCGACCCACGTCCTTGCCT
>JADFHV010000100.1 GCA_022566975.1 Chloroflexota bacterium | reverse complement strand
CAGACTCCAAGAGGTCGGGGCGTCTATGGAAGGTCCTGCGCAGAGACTCTCGTCGGCGCCAGCGCGCTATCTCGGCGTGGTTGCCGGACGTCAGGACATCGGGCACCGCCCAGCCGCGAAAATCGGCGGGCCGCGTGTACTGCGGGTGTTGGAGCAGCCCGGTGGTGAAGGAGCCCGCCTGTGTCGACTCCGCGGAGCCGACGACGCCCGGGATGAGCCGGGCGACCGCGTCGATGAGGACCATGGCGGCCAGCTCGCCGCCGCTCAGGACGTAGTCACCGATGCTTATCTCTTCGGTGACCAGGTGCTGGCGCACTCGCTCGTCTACGCCCTCATATCGTCCGCAAATGAGCACCAGCTCCGCGCGCTGGGCCAACCGCTCGACGATCCCCTGGGTCAGCGTGCGGCCCTGTGGCGTGAGCAGTACCACGGGCACGGCATCCCCTTCGCGACTCGAGGCACAGAGGGCCTCCACGGCCTCGAAGAGTGGCTCCGGCTTCAGGATCATGCCCGGACCGCCGCCGAAGGGATAGTCGTCTACGGTCCGGTGCCGGTCGTGCGTGCGTTCCCGCAGGTCGTGCAGCTCTATCTCAACCAGGCCCCTGTCCAGGGCACGGGCGATGATGCTCTCGGCCAGAGGGCTTGAGAACATTCCCGGAAAGATGGTCATGACGTGGAAGCGCACGAGGGAAGATTGGCCCCTTTTCTAACCTTCTTCACGAGTGGGAAGGGATTTTCGTATCTCCGTAGGGGCGCACCTGCTTCTGCGCCCGCCCGCCGCGTTAACAAACCAGGGCGGACACGCAGGTCCGCCCTACGAGGTCGGTCCAGGGGGAGTGGGCCGCTCCGACCCATCGGGGTACACCCACGTCCGCATGTCGCGTTAACAGACGAGGGACGACACGCCGGTCCGCCCCTACGGGTCCGGCGGGTGGCCTCGTCTGCCCTTTACCATCTCCAGGGCGTGGGGTATCACAGTGACCGCCACCCCAAGGCACTCCCTGACGCCCTTGGGGCTCCCCGGCAGGTTGATGATGAGGCACCCGGAACGGACGCCGGCGACGGCGCGGCTGAGCATGGCGAAGGGTGTGATCTTCAAGGTCTCCATGCGCACCGCCTCGGCGATGCCAGGGACCTCAATGTCGATGACGTCTCGGGTGGCCTCGGGCGTAACATCTCGAGGACCCAGTCCGGTGCCTCCCGTCGTGAGTACGAGGTCGATTTCGCCGCTGTCGCACCAGTCGCGCAGTTTCGCCGAGATCTGCTCCCTCTCGTCGGGAACGATCTCCCTCTTCACCTGGGAGAAGCCCTCCCTTGCCACTATCTCGGCGATGGTGTCACCGCTCGTATCTTCCCGCTCACCCTTGGAGCCGGTGTCGCTGATGGTCAGAATCGCGACGTCGAAAATATCAGTCTCCTCGCGGCGTCCGCCTGTGTCCGCAACGAGCGCGTCGCCATCTGCGTGGTCTTCTAAACGACGGCATTCCTAAACAGTTTCTTGAATAGTTCTCAAACAAGTACAAAAAATACCTTGCGTGCCTGCCGAGGGCTCTGGGACACTCAATCCAAACCCGAGTCCCCGCAGGTCCGGCGGCCGTCCTATTCTACCACGCGCCAGCGGCATCGAAGCCTCAGGCGCGATGGCGGGACGTTCACCCGGACCGCCGTCTGATTCGGCAGGCTGACTCGGTGAAGATGTTGCGGTGGATGCACACCACTTGCCGGTCATGGTGGACGAAGTGCTTGCCGCCCTCGACCTGAAGGTCGGCGGCCTGTATGTCGATTGCACGGTGGGCGAAGGCGGGCATTCACTGGCAATTCTGGAAGCCGTTCCCGACGTCAGGGTTCTGGGGATCGATCTAGACGCCGAGGCGCGACAGGTGGCAACGCGAAGGCTTGCTGCGTATGGCAACGCCGCTCGCGTAGTTGGAGGGAACTTCGCGGATGTCGGGACGATCACGAACGAGCACGGGTTCATTGCTGCCGACGGTATTCTGTTCGACCTGGGACTGTCGTCATTGCAGGTAGATACCGGTACAAGGGGGTTTAGCTTTCGCCGAGAGGCGAGACTCGACATGAGATTCGATCCCAGCCAGACGACAACGGCATACGAGCTGGTCAACGAGTACCCCGAGGACCGGCTGGCGGACGTGATCTCGCGACTCGGGGAGGAGCCCAGGGCGCGGCGGATCGCGCGCACTGTGGTCCGGTCCCGGCCAATTGAGACCACGACCGACCTGGCCGACGTGATAGCGAGGGCCGTCGGCCGGGCCGGCAGACGACGTATCCATCCCGCGACACGTACCTTCCAGGCCATAAGGATGGCAGTGAACTCGGAGCTGGAAAATCTCCATCGCGGCTTGGAGCAGGCTATCCAGATACTGGGTCGCGCCGGACGGCTGGTGGTGATCAGCTACCACTCTCTTGAGGACCGGCTGGTCAAGAGTGCGCTCCGTCGAGAGGCATCCGACTGTGTATGCCCTCCAGGAACGCCTGTCTGCATCTGCGGCCATTCGGCGACGGTGCGGCTGGTACACCGAAAGGTGATCAAGCCGACGGCCCGCGAGGTGGCCGCGAACCCACGTAGTAGGAGCGCCAAGTTGCGGACCGCCGAGCGGATTTGACCTCAGGGAACCACGCGGGACCCCATATCAAGGCTACCGGAGACGCCAAAATGAGGATAGACGACATTGTGACCGCTGTTGACGTTGGCACGACAAAGATATGCACCATCATCGGCAGGAAATCCGCTCAGGGTGACCTCCAGTTCCTCGCGCACAGCGTGGTCCCCTGCGACGGCCTCAAGAAGGGGAACGTCACGGACGTGGCCGCCACGGCTCTGGCTATACGCAGCTCGGTAGCCGAGGCGGCTAAGCGCGCGCAGGTCACCGTCAAGTCGGCGTACATCGGCGTGACCGGGGCGCACGTATCCTTCGAGAACCGCCGGGACAAGATGACGTGGGCCGGCGAGCGGGGTGTCGTAACAGCGGAGGAGCTGGCCAGAGTGCCCGAAGCGGCCCGGTCCGACAGCGCTGAGTTGGACCGTAGGATGATCCATGCGGTGCCTGTCTCATATTCCGTGGACGGGCTCAAAGGCATCAGGAACCCGGTGGGCATGCACACGAGCGACCTGGAGGTCGAAAGCCACGTCGTCACCGGCACCGCCTCGCTGATAGACAAGCTGGTCGAGGCTGTCGAGAGAGCGGAGATCGGCATCGACGCCCTGGTCCTCGAACCCCTGGCCAGTAGCGAGGCGGTCCTCACCAGGGAGGAGAAGAGGCGCGGCGCCGTGGTGGTTGACGTTGGAGGCGGGACCACTGACATTGTCGCCTACTCGGGCGGCCGGATCTTCTTCACCGCGGTGCTGCCGGTCGGCGGATTTCAATTCACCAATGATATCTGTCTGACCTACAACGCCCCTTATGCCGCCGCCGAGGACATCAAGATCAGATATGCCCACACGGACCTCCATGCCGTTCGGCCTACCGAAGAGGTAACGCTCCCGGTAATCGGACAGAGCTCCGAGCTCAAAATCCCGCGGCGCGAGATCTGCCAGCTGAGCCGCGAGCGGGCCCAGGAGCTGGCTCGCCTGGTGAAGCTAAAGCTCCAGGAGGGGTCATTGCGGCGACTCAGCAACATGACTCTGGTACTGACAGGCGGCACGTCGGGTCTGCCCGGGCTCGATGACCTGTTTCGACTGACGCTGGGTATCAACGTGCGCATCGGAATCCCACACGGCCGGGGAATGATACCCGACGACCTCAAGGCCCCGGCCTTCGCTACGGGCGTCGGGATCCTGCTCTGGGCCCTAGACCATCCGAGGACAGAGGCAAGCCACGACGCTAACGGCGTACGCTCGCGGGCGGCGCGCAGGAACGGCAGCCTCGTCTCTCGGTTCTTCAAACAGATCAAGAATGTGTTCCCAACGCACCTATTCCCGGTAAGGCAAGGGAGGATTCAATGGAGATGATGCAGAACCTGGACCCACATGAAGTCGCCCGGATACGGGTCATAGGAGTCGGCGGGGGTGGGTCAAACGCCGTCTCGAGGATGTTCAGGGAGCGGATGCCCGGGGTCGAGTATGTTGTCGTAAACACCGACGCCCAGGCGCTGCTCAACACCGACGTCCCTCTGAAGATAAGGATCGGCGAGCAGCTTACCCGCGGCCAGGGCGTGGGCGGGGACCCAGAGCTTGGCATGCGCTCCGCGGAGGAGAGCCGGGAGGAGCTGTACGAGGCGGTCCGCGACTCCGACATGGTGTTCGTCGCCGCGGGAATGGGCGGAGGCACCGGGACGGGGGCGGCCCCCGTCCTGGCCCAGATCGCCAAGGAGGCTGGCGCCCTGACCGTCGCCGTGGTAACAAGGCCCTTCACTTTCGAGGGGGCGCAGCGGGCCCGCCAGGCTGAAGAGGGCATCCGGACCCTCAGCCAGAATGTGGACACCCTGCTGGTCATTCCCAACGAGCGTCTTCACGTCATCTGTGAAGAGGAGATAACCGCCGAGAATGCCTTCAAGATGGCTGACGACGTGCTGAAGTCCGGGGTGCAGTCCATCGCCGAGCTGGTCACTGTACCGGGCGGTATAAACGTCGACTTCGCCGACGTCAATACGGTGATGCGCAACGCCGGTCCCGCCTGGATGTCCATCGGATGGGGAATCGGTGAGAACCGGGCACGCGAGGCAGCCCAGCGCGCCATCACCAACCCTCTGCTGGACGCGTCCATAGAGAGGGCCACGGGCGTCCTGTTCAACATTACCGGTGGGAGCGACCTCAAGCTGTCTGAACTCCACGAGGCGGCCGAGGTGATCCAGCGGTTGGTCGACCCAGAAGCAAACATCATCTTCGGGATGGTCACGGACCCGAAGATGGAGAACGAGATCAAGCTGACTATTATCGCGACCGGCTTCCCAACGGCGGAGACCCTGCAGGAGCGTGAGGACCAGATCACCGAGATGCTGGAGGAAGCCCTCGCCAACGACGACTCAGACCTGGACCTGCCGCCATTCCTGCGCCGGTACTCCAGGAGCAGGGAACGGAACGGGTCGGTGCAGACCCGGCCGAACCCTCAGCCGTAACACCCTCTGGTTAACTCAGCTAGGGCGTTCCGTTGGGAGACGGAGCGTCCGCCCGTGAGGCCGCCGCGATGGCGGCCTCGCCGTTTTATGTGGGAGCCGGGTGCCGGATCAGCTCCCCGGGTGCCAGAGCAATGACAGACCCGGGGACCGGCGCCAGACCACGACGGGACCACCCAAGGAAGACTGCGGGTGAGGGCGACATCTCCCCGCTAGGCTCGCCAGAGAGCGGGCCACCAAAGGGGGCGGTGCGGGCGGGACCAAGTCGGGGTCGGGTGCCCGGCTGACCCCGTCACAAAGGCTGCTCACGCCGGTAGAAAACGCCTCCTAATGATGGTAAAATTAATGTTGACACAACCCCATATATGGTGGTATCGTGTCCGCGCCACCCGATAACTTGTGTCTATCGTCCCGACTTAAGACTCTGAACTCGACCGATGCTCTGTCCTTACTGCGCCCACGACGACTCCAAGGTGATGGACTCCAGAGACGCGGGTGCCGGCATTCGCCGACGGCGGGAGTGCCTGCGCTGCAGCCTGAGATTCACCACCTATGAGGCGGTCCAGACCAGCGCCCTGCTGGTAGTGAAGCGGGACGGCCGGCGCGAGGAGTTCAGCCGAGAGAAGCTGAGGGCGAGCCTCACGAATGCTTGCGCCAAGCGCCCGCTTCCCATCGGCAGCATCGAGAAGGCCGTCGACGACATTCAGGCGCAGCTCTACGAGGCGGGCCGGGCCGAGATACCCTGCAGGGTCATCGGCGAGCTGGTCATGGAGCGCCTCAAGAACATGGACCGGGTAGCCTATATCCGTTTCGCCAGCGTCTACCGCGACTTCCGCGATATCGAGAGCTTCAAGGCGGAGATAGACGCCTTGCTGGAGCCCCGAGAGCCCGCGGGAGAGCCGGGCAACCAGCTCTCGTTCCTGGACGAGGTCGAAGAAGACCTGCCCCGGCCCTCCCGCCGCCGCCGCGGCCGGAGGCCCAAACGTCCACACGTCGAGCCGGCCTAACCAGCCGGCCGGCCCTCCCCTCACGGTCCGTCGTAGCTCCCGGAGTCTGCCAGTTTCTGACCCTAAGAATTTGCGCCGAAAGCCAAAGCAACAGTGAGTCCCATAGAACGTGAGCGCCGCAGCAGCGACTAGAACGTTGTTGTTTAGCGGGAAAGCTCTACCAGGAGCCCTGACATGATCCTAGACCACACCTCCAGAGACCCCGAGGGAAGCGGGGGCCACGAGCACTCGTTGGAAGACGTGGTGAAGGCGCTGGAGTCGGCAGGCCTGCCCGGCGACGTGACCGAGGCCGTTACCCAGTCGCTCAGGTCCAACGGCGGCGTTAACGCCCAGACCCACTCTCTCCTCTCCGACAACGCCCTGGAGATAATGAAGAAGCGCTATCTCCGGAAGGACGATCAGGGTAATCCCATCGAGTCGCCGGAGGAGCTGTTCCACAGGGTCTCAAGCGCCATAGCTCTGGGTGAGCCCGAGGAGAGGCAGAAGGAGTGGGAGGAGCGGTACTACGAGCTGCTGTCATCGCTGAGGTTCCTGCCCAACTCCCCTACCCTGGTCAACGCCGGAACGGGCCGAGGCTGCCTTTCGGCCTGCTTTGTCGTCTCCCCGACAGACGACATGGACTCGATCATGCGGGTCGCCTCCGACGCGGCGATGATCGAGAAGTGGGGCGGCGGGATCGGCTTCGGCTTCTCGAAGCTCAGGCCCAGGAGCGACAAGATCGCCACTACACACGGCGAGGCCTGCGGCCCCATCGCCGTCATGAAGCTCTACTCCTCGGTAGGCGCTACGCTCACCCAGGGGGCGTTCCGTCTGGGCGCCCACATGGGCCAGCTCAGGGACAGCCATCCGGACATCCGGGAGTTCATACACTGCAAGGACGGCGACGACACCCTCCAGAACTTCAACATCTCGGTGCAGATCACCGATGAGTTCATGAGAGCGGTGGAGGCCGATGGAGAGTGGGCGCTGGTCAACCCCCGCGACGTAGGCGAGGGCCCTATCAACGACGTAGTGGAGTTCGTCTCGGCCAGGGAGCTCTGGCGAGAGATCGCCGAGTCGGCCTGGAAGACGGGCGACCCGGGGGTCGTGTTCATAGACAGGGTGTGGGAGACGGCGCCCAACCCACAGATGGGGCTGATACAGACGTCCAACCCCTGCGGCGAGGAGTTCCTGGAGGACTACGGCAACTGCTGCCTGGGCTCCATAAACCTGGAACTGCACGTGGGTGACGGCGACCTGGACTGGGAGGCGCTGGAGGATACCGTCCGCACCTCCGTACGGTTCTTGGACGACGTCATCGAGGTAAACGACTTTCCGCTGGCGAAGCTGCGGGAGGTCAATCTGGCCACGCGCCGGATCGGCCTTGGCGTCATGGGCTGGGCCGATGCACTGGTGCGCCTGAAGGTCCCCTACGACTCGGAAGAGGCCCTGGAGCTGGCCGGCAGACTCGGCAAGTTCCTCAACGACACCGCCTGGGACGAGTCCCGGCTGCTTGCCGAGGAGCGCGGCCCGTTCCCCGAGTACGAGCGGTCGGGGCTTAAAGAGCGGGGCATGCCGCCGG
>JADFHV010000099.1 GCA_022566975.1 Chloroflexota bacterium | reverse complement strand
ACAGATAACTCAGTAACCTGGCTAACCATTGTTGGACCCTCCGAGTTTCATGAAAATGGCTAATCGCACATCGGGGCCAGCCACATGACTGACCCCGATTCTCAAACCTACCAAATAGTCCCCATCCCAAGGAGACGGCAGGGGATCGCTATCATAGCTCGCTGTGTTGTGAGCTAACTGCTAGTCGTCGGAGGCCGAAACATCGGCCAACGCAGGTTGCTTCAACGACTCAGGCCACCAGTGGTCTTCGTACTCGTCCCACATGTCCCGGACGTGGGGCATTACCTCTTCGGCGAAGAGCTTTGTGTTTTTCATTGTCAGGTCTCGGGGCATGCTGCCTATCTGCAACAGGACCATCAGGTGGCCCACCCGCAGGCCCTCGACCGCTTTCCTCAGATTCTCTACAACGGTCTTGGGGCTGCCCGCGATAACGTAGCCGTCGTCGATGTAGTCTCTCCAGGTCAGCGCCTTTCTGGCCTGGGTCGCCCTGCCGCCGACCTGGCTCGTCACGCCTTTTTTCAGGGTCTTTATGGTCCTGTATCCGGGCGCATCGGCGAACCCCTCGTAGACGTGGAGGTTTTTCTTGTAGAAGTAGTCGACGTGGGGCCCGTACTCTTCCTCGGCCTTCTCGTCGGTCTCGGAGACGGCCACGAGCTGCAGGAAGCCCGCCCGATAGGGGTTGTCGTCCACGCCCAGCTTCTCCATCTCGGCCCAGAACCCGTTCATCACCCGCGTGCCGCGCTTGTAACCGGAGTAGCTGAGGTAGCAGTAGACGTAGTTCATGCGGCTGGTCCACTCCCAGGTCTCGACGCTGCCGCCACCCGGCACCCAGACCGGCGGGTGCGGCTGCTGCAGCGGCCTCGGCCAGATGTTCACGTAGCGCAGCTGGGTGTGCTTGCCGTTGAAGGCGAAGGGCTCCGGCTCGGTCCAGGCCTTGATAATCAGGTCGTGGGCCTCGTAGTACTTCTCACGGATCGTGGCCGGGTTCTGGCCGTAGGCGAAGTTAGTATCCATCGAGGTGCCGACGGGAAAGCCCGCCACGAGCCGGCCGCCGCTGGCGACGTCCAGCATGGCGAACTCCTCGGCCACGCGGATGGGAGGGTTGTAGAGGGCCAGGCTGTTGCCCAGCACGATCAGGGCGGCGTTGGACGTGCGCCGGGCAAGCATCGCCGCCATCAGGTTCGGGGACGGCATGATGCCATACGCGTTGTTGTGGTGCTCGTTGACGCAGATCCCGTCGAACCCCACCTGGTCCGCGTACTCGAGCTCGTCCAGGTACTCGTTGTACAGATGGTGGGCCTTGACGGGGTCGAAGAGATGGCTGGGGACATCGACCCACACGCTGCGGTACTTCTCCTCGAAGTCCTCGGGCAGCAACCGGTACGGCATCAGGTGGAACCAGCTTATTTTCATGGGGGGGACCTCAGTTTTCAGTTGTCAGTTGTCAGTCAGCCAGACGTAGCCGTCGTTGTCGATGCTGGCCTGTTGGCCCGAAATATACCAGCCTTTGCGGAAGCGTGCGTTATAGAGCGCGGAGTCGTTCCAGAAGGCGCGAAACATGGAGGGCCAGCCCGGACGCAGGGCGAGGACGCCTTCGACGCCGGCAGGCAGTGGGCCGTATTCGCCGTCCAGGACCGCGACGTCGACGCCGGGGAGCGGCCGGCCGCAGGAGCCGGGTCTTACGTCCATGCCCGGGAGGTTGGCCAGCACTATGGCCCCGGTCTCGGGCCCGCACCAGCAGTCGTGGAAGGGCCTCCCCAGGGCTTTCTCGCTCCACCGGACCGACTCCGCCGACAGGGGCGCACCGACGCTCACCAGATGGCGAAGGCTGGACAGGTCGAAGTGGCCGAGCAGATCGTCCCCGCCCTGTACGAGCTGCTCGGCCTCGGCCGTGCCGGCACACAGGACCGTCACTCTCCTCGACTGCACTTTCTCATAGCACGCCTCCGGGTCGACCTTACCCTCGGCGGTGAAGACCGTCGCGCCGACGGCCCAGGGCGCCAGAATACCGCAGGCGGTGCCCTGCACCGTCGCCAGGTCCGACGTGTACCAGTAGACGTCGTCGTCCCGCAGGTCCAGCACCGACCTGCCCACCGCGTGGTGCTGGACCGCAGCCTCGTGGCTATAGACTACCCCACTGGGCCGGCCGTCGGCGTCGCCGACGTAGTGCAGCAACGAGGGGTCGTACTGATTGACCGGCACGACGTCGAAGTCGGCCGGCGCCTTGGCCATCTCCTCGTCGTAGCTCAGGTCGGCGGTGTCGATGGGAGCGGGGTCGCGGTCGTTTTTGTTGACGACGACGATATGCTGGAGATCGAACAGCTCGTAGATGATGGCCGCCATCCGGCGACGCAACTCCGGCTGGGTGACCACGACCTTAACGGCGCTGTCGCTGAGGTTTTTCTGCAGTAGCTCGGGCTCGATATCCGAGGGCAGTGGAATGACGATGGCGCCTACTTTCAGGATGCCGAGGAACGCCACGTACATCTCGGGCAGGCGGTCGAGATACAGACAGACCCGGTCGCCCCTCTCGATCCCCAGGCTCTTGAGGACGTTGGCGAACCTGTTGGTCAGCGTCTTGAGCGCGCCGAAGGTGTACTCCTCGCGCTCGCCGTTTTCGCCATCCCAGATGAGGGCCAGCTTGTCTCGCCTTCGGCCGTTGGCATGGCGGTCGATGGCCTCGTGAGCCATGTTGAGCCGGCCTCCGGGCAGCCAGTCCAGCTCCTGATGCAGGTCGCCGAAGCGAAAGTTTTCGTTTTTCAAATTGGCACCGCGGTCGAGTCGCTACGTTGGAACTAAGAAGGGCTGTCCTGAGAATTCGCGGACATTATATGGCACGTGACACCCTGAACCGAGTGAGGGTCTTGGACTGCTCTCCTCGTCGGGCCCGCAGACTCCCTCAGCCGCCGGCTCATGTGGCCCTTAGACCGGCCCACCGTGGCTGTCCAGATACCCGGTACCGGTCACCTCTTCCAGAGGAGTGTTAGAATCCCGGTACCGAACTCACGGGCGGGAACGATAGGGTAATTACCAATACAGAGTGGGCTTCATGACACACGAAACACGCGAATTCTGGAACGAGATGTGGACCGAACACGACGATTCCACTCCCGACCCGGATGACCTGTTAGTAACAGAGGTGGCAGGTCTAAGCTCGGGGCGTGCCCTTGATATTGGCTGCGGCGCGGGCAGCAACGCGGTATGGCTGGCCGCGCATGGCTGGCAGGTGACAGCAACAGATCTCGCCGATGCCGGCATCGAAAAGGGCAAGCGGCTGGCGACGAAACGAGGTGTACAAGTGGAATTTATCGTCGCGGAAGCCACAGCCTTCCGACCTGATGGCCGGTACGACTTGATCACCTCTTTCTATATACAACTGCGCCCTGACCAGCGTGCGAAGATGTTAGCCATGGCTGCTGGCGCTCTCGCGCCTGGAGGCACGTTGCTGTTCGTAAGCCACGATAAGTCCAGCCCGCCTTCGGGGTGGACGGACGAAGACCTGTCAAGCCTGACAACTCCCGACGAAGTCGCGTCTGAACTCCCTGGTCTGAAAATCGAGCAAGCCTCTGTTATGGAACACGAAGGTGGAGAACATGCTACCCACGCGCATGACTCCGAAGACGATCTTGACACATATGAGCTCTCTACAGATGAAGCTCATAACTCACATGGTTCCCGTAGCACCGTCGTCAGGGCAATTCGCCTGGCACCGGGATAACCTCAGGCGAGGAATCTGGAGGCGCGGCGGTGGAACCGTAGCCCCTCCGCCACCCCAGACCCCTCACTCCGTTCGGGGTGACATCGGTTACTTCCTAGGCCTTGCTCACGTTTCCTTGACCCTGTTCAGGCCCGCTCCTATAATTGCGCCAGCCTGCGCGGCCGAGGACATAGCCTTTGACCTACCAAGACCTTATTGTCGAAAAACGGGACGGGGTCGGCGTGCTGACGCTGGACCGTCCCAAGGTCCTCAACGCCATCAGCCGGAACCTGTACCGGGAGCTGGACACGGCCATCGGAGAGATGGAGGCGGACGACGAGGTCAAGGCCATCATCCTCACCGGCAGCGGCGAGCGTGCCTTCTCCGCAGGCGCCGACATCCATGAGATGGCGCGGATTGCGGAAGACCCCAACCCACCGCCTCCAGACCCCGACAGGCCCAAGTACTCCTGGCACCTGGCCGCGTGCACCAAGCCGACCATCGGCGTCATCAACGGCCTCGCGTTCGGCGGGGGCGCGGTGATAGCCTCCAGCCTCGACATCCGGGTGGGCTGTGAGCGGAGCAGGTTCAAGTTCCTGGCCGCGTCCTACGGGCGTGTCAACTCCACCTGGAGCCTTCCAATGCAGGTGGGGTGGCCGATGGCAAAGGAGCTGCTGCTCACCGCCCGTGAGGTCGGAGCGGAGGAGGCGTACCGCATCGGCCTCCTGAACCACCTGGTGCCCGCCGAGGAGCTGATGTCGAAGGGGATGGAGCTGGCGAGGCAGATAGCCGACAACGACCCGCGCATGGTCCAGGGCATCAAGGAGCTGATGATCCAGGACGTGGGCTCAGGGTGGGAGCAGAGGTACAGGAACGAGCTCGAGGCGCAGCAGGGGAAGCTCCAGCCGACGCCGTTTCTGGAGGGGTTCAAGCCGTTCCTGGACAGGAAGGGGCGGAAGTAGGGCATCGCTTCAGCGCGTAATGGGGCCCTCCCCACCAGATTCTTCGGCCCGGTGACGGGCCTCAGAATGACATGACTGGGGAACGGATTCTTCTGGAAGGGTTCAAGCCGTTCCTGGACAGGAAGGGGCGGAAGTAGGGCATCGCTTATCCCTTCTCCCTGGATGGGAGAAGGTCAGGATGAGGGGTGATTCCCCCTCACCTCAGTCCTCTCCCGTGAGGGGAGAGGAGGTGGGTGGCGTTTTCGTAGCTCGGCACTTGAATGGAACGAGACGGGAAGCTTATGACCAATTCACTGAAAACACCGCTGGAAGGGATACGGATGCTGGACCTGGGACGATACCAGGCCGGTCCCAGGTGCGCGCTGATGTTCGCGCGCCTAGGCGCCGAGGTCATCAAGATCGAGGCCCTCGGGGGAGACGAGAGCCGGAGCAACGGCCCCATGGTCCGGGGCCAGAGCGCCTACTGGGTCCAGTACAACAGCGGCAAGAAGAGCCTCGCCATCAACCTGCGGACCGACCAGGGCAAGGAGGTCCTCCGCGACCTCGTCAAGGTGTCGGACATCTTCCTCCAGAATTTTCGGCCCGGCACCATCGACACCATGGGCTTCGGCTACGACGTCCTCAAGGGCCTAAACCCGAGGATCATCATGATCAACGTCTCCGCCTACGGCCAGTACGGCCCGTACCGGGACAGGGTCGGGTTCGACCCCATCGGCCAGGCGCTGGGAGGGATGATGTCGATGACCGGGTTTCCCGACGGCCCGCCCATCCGAACGAACTTTCCCCTGATAGACCGGATCACGGCGCTCCACGCCACCATCGGCGCGCTGGCTGCGCTGAGGGAGCGGGAGATCTCCGGCGAGGGCCAGGCCATCGAGACCTCCCTCGCCGACACCGGCTTCACGACCAACGAGATCCCCATCTCAGCGTTCCTTGGCGACGGGACCCTGTCGGAGCGCGACGGCAACGGCTCCGGTCTCAACAACGCCTACCAGACCTCCGACGGCTGGGCCTATATTGCCTCCAACAACGACGCCATGTGGAAACGCGTCTGCGAGGCCATGGACCGGCCCGACTGGCTGGCGGACGAGCGGTTCGCGACACGAGCGGGGCGGAGCGAGCATGCCCCGGCGCTGGAGACCGATCTGGCCGAGTGGTTCCGCGCCCGGAGCACCAGGGAGGCGGTGGACCACCTCTCCAGCTTCAGCGTGCCATGCGCCCCGGTGAACACCGTCGAGGAGGCGGCCATCGATCCGCATCTGAGCGAGCGGGAGATCATGGTGGAGGTGCCCGACCCCGTGGCCGGCAGCATCCACGTGACCGGGAAGATGGTGAAGCTCAGCCGCACGCCCATGGTAGTGGGCTCAGCCCCGTTGATCGGCGAGCACACCGATGAGGTGCTCCGCGACATCCTGGGCTACTCCGACGAGAGGATACGGACCCTCCAGGACGAGGGAGTCGTCCGCATCGCCGACCCTGCGGTTTTTTCACGGTCGTAGCGTGAGCCTCGCCGGCAGGGTCGCACTGGTCACGGGGTCCGGGCGGAACATCGGCCGCGCCACGGTGCTTGAGATGGCGCGCCGGGGAGCGGACGTGGTCGTCAACGCCCGCACCAATCGTGAGGAGGCCGAGTCCGTAGCGGAGGAGGCGAGGGCGATGGGCGTCCGCGCGATAGCGGTGCTGGCCGACATTGGCGAAGAGGCTGGAGTCCGGCGGATGGTCGATGCCGCGTTGAGCGAGTTGCGCCGCATCGACATCCTGGTGAACAACGCCGGCCTCCGGGACTCGTCGCCCATCACCGACATGAGCGTCGAGCAGTGGCGTCGGGCGATGGCCGTCAACCTGGACGGGCCCTTTTACTGCTGCAAGGCCGTCGTGCCGGGCATGATCGAGGCGGGCTGGGGACGCATCATTAACGTGTCGGGGCTCAACGCGTTCAAGGGGCGTGCAGACTGGGCGCACGTCTGCGCCTCCAAGATGGGCGCCATCGGGCTTACGCGGTCGCTGGCCGTGGAGCTTGCGCCGCACGGCATCCTGGTCAACCACATCGTCCCCGGGGCCTTCGACACCGCGGGGGCAGGACCACAGGCCCTCGGGAACATACCCCTCGGCCGTCTGGGGCTGCCCGAGGAGGTGGCCCGGGTCTGCGCCTTCCTGGCGTCCGACGACGCGGGCTACGTCACCGGCCAGACTATCCACGTCAACGGCGGAGCGCTGACGGGGTAGAGACCAGCCGGGAGACTCACCGATGCGGCGTCGGCTCGGTGCTATAATCGTTCCAGATCGCCCGCGCGAGGTGATGGCGTCCTGAGGGTCACGGTAAGGCTGTTCGCAGGTTACAGGGAGAGGGCCGGTGCGGCCCAGGTGGAGGTGGAGCTGCCTCAAGGGGCGACGGTAGGGCGTCTCGCCGACGAGATGGTGCACCGCTACCCCGCCATGACACGCGAGGCCTCCCGGCTGGTGGTCGCGGTCAACCAGGAGTACCAGGAGCACGACCACGTGCTGTCCGGCGGCGACGAGGTCGCGCTTATTCCACCGGTCAGCGGCGGTGCGCCATATCGATGACACGACCATGACCACCGGCGCAGGCAGGACTAGAACGCTGATGTCATTCTGAGGGAACGGAGTGACCGAAGAATCTAGGGCGGGACGAGCGCATCCCAGCCTACTTCTACCCACAGCTCAGGCGTTCCGCCTTGGGCCCTTCGCTCCGCTCAGGGTGACATAAAAACGGATCAGGGTGACAAAAAGAGAGCATGACAACAGAGAGCTCAGGGTGACATGAAAAGCGCTCATGGTACATGAAGCTCGCAGACAGGGGAGCCATATGATTGAGATCACGCACGAGCCCCTGGACCCCGAGTCCATCACCGCGAAGGTAAGGAAGGACACCAACGGCGCGGTGGTGACCTTCCTTGGGACCACCCGGAGCTCCACCGGCGACCGCAAGGTGCTCCACCTGGAGTACGAGGCCTACCGTCCCATGGCTGACGCCAAGCTGGCCGAGATAGCCGACGAGA
>JADFHV010000098.1 GCA_022566975.1 Chloroflexota bacterium | reverse complement strand
CGGGAGTCTGAGGGTGTCCCTCAGGTACAAATTATTCCCCCTTCATGGCCAGGAAGGGGGACGGTCGTCCCCGACCCGTCGGGATTCAGCAACGTGCTAGAGGCAGTCAGTTTCCAACATCCACCCGGGACGAGGTGATGGTAGCAAGCCCATGTTCGTGCCCTTCGACAGTCTCAGGGCGAGCGGTCACCTCTCTCGTTCGTGGTGAGCCTGTCGAGCCACGGACGAACGGCCTGGGTGGGCACAACCCAGCGTGGGGCCGTATCCAAGGGAGGATGAATCAACCATGACCTGGGACTTCAAACTCGTCGACGGGCCATACGGCGGCACCACCGAGGGCCCGGCATGGGACGGCACGGGGCTGCTGTTCACCCACATCCCCGGCAGCCGGATCATGCGTTACGACCCCCAACGGGGCGCCTCGACCGTCTATCTCAAGCAGACCGACCATGCCAACGGCCTGATGCTCGACCCCAAGGGCATCCTCTACGCATGCGAGGGCGGGGCCCGTAGGGTCGTCAGGTACGGCTCGACCGATGGAGTCACGGTGCTGGCCGACGGCTTCGAAGAAAAACGCCTCAACATCCCCAACGACCTGGCCATAGACCCGCAGGGTCGCGTCTGGTTCACCGACCCCTACTACGAGGGGGCCGCCGGGGCGTGGAGCGAGGACACGGCCAACAAGGACCTGGACCATGACTCGGTCTACAGACTGGACTCGCGGCCGGACGGGAGCTGGGCCATCGCTCGCGTCACCTTCGACACCACGCGGCCCAACGGGCTGTTGTTCTCCCTGGACCACCGGACCCTCTACGTCGCTCAGAGCGGCCGCAGGCCCGACGAGAAGCGACAGCTCAGGGCGTACCCGGTGCAGGCCGACGGCAGCCTGGGCGAACACACGGTGTTGCACGACTTCGGCGCCCACAGGGGCATCGACGGGATGGTGCTGGACACCGAGGGCAACATCGTGGCAACGGCCGGGCACCGTCAGGGGGGTCCCGGCCCAATGATCTACGTCTTCTCGCCGTCGGGCGAGGTCCTGGAGACACACCCAATGCCCGAGGACCGGCCGACCAACTGCAGCTTCGGTGGCGAGGAGCTGACAACGCTCTACGTCACTACCGGAGAGGGCCACCTGCTCGAGGCCCGGACCGAGCGTCAGGGCAGGCTGCTGTATCCGCCGCTCTGACCGGCCTACGTGGCAGAAAGTCTTGTCCCTTCCCCCTTCGGGGGGAAGGTTAGAGCCTATCCTGAGTTTCCCGAAGGAAAGGGGGTCTTTCGTGGCTGACGAAATCATTCGCATCGGCTTCGTAGGCGCGGGGGATAATACCAAGCTCCGCCATATTCCGGGCTTCAAGGCCATCGACGGCGTTGAGCTGGTCAGCGTCGCCAACCGTAGCCGCGCCTCCGGCCAGCGCGTGGCGGACGAGTACCAGATTCCCACGGTATACGACAGCTGGCAGGAGCTCATTCGCGCCGATGACACCGACGCCATCTGCGTCGGCACCTGGCCCTACATGCACCGGACCATGGTGCTGGCGTCGCTGGATGCCGACAAGCACGTCATGACAGAGGCCCGGATGGCCATGAACGCCGCCGAGGCCCGCGAGATGCTGGACGCGTCGCGAAGGAAGCCTGAGCTCGTCACCCAGATCGTTCCCGCGCCAATGACCTTGAACGTGGACCGCACCATCAGGGACCTGATCGCCGACGGCTTCCTGGGCGATGTCCTGTCCGTGGACATAGTGGCCCACCAGGACGGCTTCGTTGACCGCCAAGCGCCCTTCCACTGGCGGCACGACCGTGAGCTCAGTGGCTACAACATCCTGCAGCTGGGCATCTGGTACGAGGCCATGATGCGCTGGATAGGGCCCGCCGCCAGCGTCATGGCCGTGGCCCGGGTAAACGTCCCAGCCAGGAGAGACGACGCCGGCGCGCTGAGGTGGATCACCATCCCGGACCACGTGGAGATTCTGTGCGAGATGGCGTCGGGCCCCGTGGTACGGATGCGGATCAGCGCCGTTACCGGGCTTGCGCCCGGTGACGGCGTGTGGTTCTTCGGCACCGAGGGCACCCTGAGGCTCGACTCGGGGAGCATGACGCTGCGGGGCGGCAGGCGGGGCGACGACGCGCTCGAGGAGATCGACATCCCGGTCGAGAAACAGGGTGGGTGGCGCGTGGAAGAGGAGTTCGTCCGCGCCGTTCGGGGCCTTGAGCCGATCACGCACACGGGCTTCGAGGACGGCGTAAAGTACATGGAGTTCTCCGAGGCGGTCACCCGCAGTGCCCAGTCCGGCAACAAGATTCACCTGCCGTTATGAGCCGGTGGCTTGCCACTGGAGAGGGTGGGCTGGGTCGGGAACAAGCGGGGTGGGGGCACCCCGGGCACGAAAGGGCGGCTGGCTGCACGCCACGGGCCAACGCTGCGCTCATGTCATTCTGAGCGCAGCGAAGAATCTAAGGCCGCTGCTTATACGAACTGGGCCAATATTACGTTTACATACTGACCAACTCGACGAGGACTCTGTACACTGGCGTGACCAACGACCTGGCGCGGAGGGTATACGAGCACAGACACAAGCTCGTGGACGGGTTCACCAAGAGATACAACCTCTCCTGGCTCGTGTACTATGAGGCCACCAGTGACGTGGGGTCTGCCATTGCTAGGGAGAAGCAGATCAAGGGCTGGCTGCGAGGTAAGAAGGTCGCCCTCATAGAGTCGGCCAATCCCCGGTGGAGAGATCTTGCACCAGATTGGTTTGATGACAACGAACCGTCTTAGACCCTTCACTCCGTTCAGGGTGACAGGAAAGGGGCCAGGGTGACACCAAAGGGGCCAGGGTGACACCAAAGGGGCCAGGGTGACACCAAAGGGCGGCTGGTCTTAGCCATGAACTACGAAAACCTCTTCTCACGTGACATGCCCGCGGAGGTCGAGACCCATCCGGGGCTCCAGGCCGACACCAGGTACGTCTTCTCGGTCACCTACGCCGACCCGGACACGCTGCCTTACGACGGGCTCGTGGACGCGCTCCGCGAGGCAATACGCCAAGACGGCCGCAGCCTTGCCGCGTATCCCCCTCCCCAGGGCCACGAGGGGATGCGCCAGCTCATCGCCGACCTCCTCCGCGAAAACCGGGGTCTGGACACCGACGTCGACTCGATCTTCCTTAGCAGCGGCGCCGGAGGGGCCATAGGGTGCATCCTCGACGCCTTCGTCGATCCCGGCGACGTCGTCCTGGTCGAGGAGTTTACCTACCTGGGGACCCTGAGGATGCTGCTGGAGCGCAGGGCTGAGATCGTACACGTGCCCACCGATTCCGACGGTATGGACACCGAGGCCCTCGAGAGCATGGTCAAGGACCTGGTCTCCCGGGGCAAGCAGCCCAAGATGGTCTATACCATCCCCGTCTACCAGAACCCCATGGGCGTGACCATGAGCCGGGAGCGCCGCAAGCACATGCTGGAGATCTCCCACCGCTATGGGGTCCCCGTGGTAGAGAACGACTCCTATGCCGACTTCCGCATCGACGGGCCTCCTCTGCCGCAGGCGATGATGGGCATGGACGACGCGGACTCGGTCATGTATGTGTCGGCGTACACCAAGCTGCTTGGATGCGGCCTGCGCCTCGGTTACGCAGTCGTCCCCGACGCGGTCAAGGAGAACATGCAGCGACTACGCTTCGGCGGGTCTCCCAGCCACCTGGCGGCGATGGCGGTCCACGGCTATCTGAGCGAACACCGGGACGAGTACGTCGAGGACGTGACGGCGTCGCTGAAGGTCAAGCGAGACGCCATGCTGGCCGCCCTTGGCGAACACTTCCCGCCGAGCTGCGAGTGGAGCCGTCCGCACGGGGGCATGATGGTGTGGGTGAAGCTCCCGGAGGGGGCCGACACCTGGGAGGCGCTCGATAAGGCTGTGGAGGCCGACGTGAAGTACAATCCCGGTCCGGTCTTCCGCGCCAAACGCGACGGGAAAAACTACCTCCGGCTCACCTACAGTCACAACACACCCGACGAGATCCGCGAGGGCATCGCCATCCTGGCCGACGTCTTCTCCCGCGAGGGCTTTTTCTAGCAAGAGCGCGCCCCTTCGACAACCCCAGCGGGAGAGGGTGGGGTCATCCGACGCCTCTGGTAAAATCTCGCCATGACCTACGTCGCCGACCTCCACCTACACTCCCGCTACGCCATCGGCACGAGCAACAAGCTCACCTTCGAGAACCTCGCCCGTTGGGCCCGCATCAAGGGCATCGACCTGCTGGCCAGCGCCGACTTCACCCATCCCGCCTGGTTTGAGGAGACGTGCGCCAGGCTCCACGACGACGGCGATGGCCTCTTCACCTATGACGGCGCCCGGTTCGTGCTGGGGACCGAGGTCAGCTGCGTCGCCGCGCAGGGAGGCAGGTCCAGGCGGGTCCACATGCTGGTCTTCGCACCCGGCATCGATGCGGTGGGCCGTATCAATGCCGCGCTGGCCCGCAGGGGCAGGCTCGACGGCGACGGACGGCCGGTCCTCCGCATGACGCCCAGGGAGCTCGTCCTGACGCTCCTCGACATCGACAGACGGTGTCTTGTCATCCCGGCCCACGCGTGGACGCCCTGGTACGGCGTCTACGGCTCCAAGTCCGGTTTCGACTCGCTGGAAGAGTGCTTTGGGGACGTGGCCGAGTACGTCTACGCCATCGAGACCGGGCTCTCCAGCGACCCGGCCATGAACTGGCGAATACCGGAGCTCGACAAGCGCTCCCTCGTCTCTTTTTCCGACGCCCACTCCCTGCAGAAGATGGGCCGAGAGCTGACGGTCTTCGAAGGCGGGCTCACATACGACGGGCTCGCCGAGGCCCTGCGGACCCAGAGCATCGCCTACACCGTCGAGTTCTTCCCCGAGGAGGGGAAGTACCACCACTCGGGCCACCGCAAGTGTGGCGTGTCCTATACCCCCGGGGAGGTCGCGGTCAACGGCCGGCGGTGTCCGAAGTGCGGCCGGCCGCTGACGCTGGGCGTTATGCAGCGCGTGGATGAGCTGGCGGCCCGGGAGGTCGCGTCGCGGCTGGACGAGGACGGCTTCGTTCGCTCGGACCACGGCCGGCCACCATACAAGAACCTGGTGGCGCTGAGTGGGATTCTCTCCGAGGCCCTGGACGTAGGGGTCAACACCAAGCGGGTCCGGACCGAGTACGACCGACTGGTCTCGGAGCTTGGGAGCGAGCTTTCCGTCCTGATGAACGCGCCGGTGACCGACGTGGCCTCGATCTCCGGTGAGAAGATCGCGGAAGGCGTCGCCAGGGTCCGCACCGGCGACATATCCATCGAGCCCGGCTACGACGGCCTCTACGGCACCGTCAAGGTGTGGCCGTAGCCGTCAACCGGCTTCCTGGAACTCGCCCCTGGCTATCCTATTCATCAGACCGCTGGCGAACTTAATATGCTGAACGATTCTGTGCGCGGTTCCATGCTTGTCCGGCGTACTGTATTGATCGATGACTTTCTTGGGCACAACATGTAAGCTATCGAATCCTCCACCTCGTTTGAATCTGACAACGTATAGATGTGTTGCAACGAATTTCAGTTGCCGCGTGAACTCTGTTTCGAAGGCATCCGGAATCCCTGAGCCTTTTGTTGCTTTGACCTCGATGCTCCGGAAGTCGCCTTCGCCGTCGAAGCTGATGATGTCGATTCCTGGAAACTTCCGACCTCTGCTAACATCGCGAGGCTCTCTCCCATTCCGCTCCTCGTACCGCAACGCATATGAGACGCCGTCTTCGCTCAGAGACATATCGATCACTCCTTCAAGCATGTAGGGTCAACAGAGAATATAATCTCGATTCAGGATTCTGTCCAATTTAGGGTAACGGAGCAACCTCACGATACTGCCAGTGTGTGCCATAGCTCCCAACGCGGCGGTTGCTCGGCCGTCGGGCGGGGAGGGGCTAAGAGCGCGGAGGCTATAGTCCCAGCCCTGGTTCCTGTACGAAAGGACAGGTCGCGGCCTGTCCTTTTTCTGTGCCCAGCGTCTGGACCAATGCACGACGCTGCCGCGCCTCGCCCCCCCTAAGATAGTGGCAGACACGAACTCACGTGGAATCTCAACGGAGGATATCGGCTAAAGGCCCCAGCCGATACCCAACGGTAGCTGCGGCGCTCTGATACTCTCTAAGAGACGGGGTTAAAAGGAAGGAGGTATTGTATGTCACCCAAAAGCAATCCCAACGATGCTCAGCCCAAGCGTGAGCAGTTGACGACCGCTTCAGGGATCCCAGTGAGCGATAACCAGAACTCTCTCACGGTTGGGCCCCGAGGACCGATCCTCATAGAGGATTTCCACCTCATCGAGAAGAACCAGCACTTCAACCGTGAGCGCGTCCCCGAGCGGGTCGTCCACGCCAAGGGTGCCGGCGCCTATGGGTATCTCCGTGTAACAGCCGATGTTAGCAAATGGACAAAGGCCAAGCTTTTCTCGGAGGTGGGCAAGACGACTGAGGCGTTCGTCCGCTTCTCCACCGTCGCCGGGGAAAAGGGGTCCGCCGATGCGGCGCGGGACCCTCGCGGTTTCGCGGTCAAGCTCTACACGGAAGAGGGGAACTACGATATCGTTGGCAACAACACCCCTATCTTCTTCATACGTGACGGACTGAAATTCCCTGACTTCATCCACACCCAGAAGCGAGACCCTCAGACAAACTACAAGCACCCGAACCCACAGTGGGACTTCTGGTCACTCAGCCCAGAGAGCCTGCACCAGGTTACAATCCTGTTCTCTGACAGGGGCATCCCGAGAAGCTTCCGGCACATGAATGGGTATAGCAGTCATACGTTCAGCTGGATCAGCGCCGAGGGCGGGCGCGTGTGGATCAAGTACCACTTCAAGACCAAGCAAGGAATCCAGACCCTGAATCGGGAAGAGGCGATGCGCATCGCGGGCGAGGACCCTGATCACGCTACCCGTGACCTCTTCACTGCCATAGAACATGGTGATTACCCGGCATGGCGAGTGTGCGTCCAGATCATGACCGAGGAACAGGCTAAGAGCTATCATATCAACCCGTTCGACCTGACGAAGGTCTGGCCGCAGGGAGACTTCCCGCTCTTCGAGTTCGCCGAATTGGTTCTCAACCGGAACCCTCAGAACTACTTCGCGGAGGTAGAGCAAGCGGCGTTCTCGCCAGCCAACGTCGTCCCTGGGATCGGCTTCTCGCCGGACAAGATGCTCCAGGCCCGGCTCTTCTCCTACCACGATACCCATCTGCACCGGGTAGGAACAAACTACCAGCAGCTCCCCGTCAACCGACCACGTGCCGCCCACGTCAGAAACTACCAGCGTGATGGGGCAATGCGATTTGACGATAACGGAGGACCGAGCGTCAACTACGAGCCTAACAGCTTCGGCGGCCCAGCCGAGGATCGTGAGTTGAAAGAGACGGCCTATAGCGAAGCACTCAGCGGTCTGGCAGCCCGGTACGACCATCATGAGGACACCGACTACTACACCCAGCCAGGGAACCTGTTCCGCCTACTGACGCCAGACCACCAGGCTCGCTTGATTCACAATATCGTACAGGACATGAAACCGGTCAATCGGGACATTCAACTCCGCCAGATCCGCCATTTCTACCTCGCCGATCCAGCGTACGGCGAGGGTGTCGCCCAAGGGCTAGGTATCGACATCAAGGAAGCAATCGAGGAGGGTACGAAGCAGGTGAGCGCC
>JADFHV010000097.1 GCA_022566975.1 Chloroflexota bacterium | reverse complement strand
CCGTGGTCTGGACGTTTCCGCTCCCGGCGTCTCGGATTCGGTTGGGGAGGGTCAGGAGGGTGTGGTGGCCTCGGAGGGAGGTGTGGTATGAGACGACGTCGGGCGAGGCGCTGCCAAGGAGGACGACGGCCCCGGTGAGCTGGGAGAGTCTCATGGCGACGTCCCTGGCGTGGTAGCGAGGGGAGGCGTCGTGCTGCTTGTAGGTCCACTCGTGCTCCTCGTCCAGGACGATGAGTCCGAGGTCGGGCACGGGGGCGAAGATGGCGCCGCGAGAGCCGACGACGACGTCGTAGGCGCCGCGCCGGGTCTGCCACCACTGGTCGAAACGCTCGCCGGCGGTGAGGCCGCTGTGGAGGATGGCGACACGGCCAGGGAACCTGGAGGCGAAGCGCTGGACGGTCTGGTGGGTGAGGGCTATCTCGGGCGCGAGTACGATAGCTTTCTTGTGGAGGGCGAGGCAACGCTGCGTTGCACTCAGATAGACCTCGGTCTTGCCACTGCCGGTGACGCCCTGGAGGACAAAGGTGCGGGTCGAATTGGAGGGGTCGTCGAGGGCGGCGCGTACCGGGTCCGCGATCTCTTTCTGTGAGGGAGTGAGGGTGACCGACTGAAAAGGCGGAAAGCTGATGCCGGCCAGGGGGTCGCGTCGGACGGCCTTCCGTACCTTATCGATATAGCCTCTCGCGAGGAGGCCGTTGACGGCGCTGGCCCCGTGTTTTTTTCTGAGCTCAGGGAGTGCCGTGGCCTGGCCATCGCGGAGGAGGTCCGACAAGAGGGCGGCCTGTCGTGGGGCCTGGCGGGCGCCGTCGGCGAGCCATCGGGGGCCGTCGCGGCGGCCCTGCGGCGTCAGGGCGGCGGTCTCCACGTATCTGGGGCCGACAGAAGGGCGACCTCGGGAGATGGCAAGCGAGATGATGTTTTTTCGGACCAGGGTTGCCACCACGGTCCGCGCCCGCTCGCCGAAGGCCCGAACGAGGCGCTGCTGGTCGGTTGTGCCACGAGAGCGAATGTAGTCGACGACGGTTTTCTGGAAAGGGGTCAGAGTGGCCCCGCCACTGTCGGTGTCGTCCTCGGCAAGGGACAGAAGAGTCCTTGGACGGGCGCGGCCTCCGGGTGGGAGCATCTGCGCGGCGGCCTCGAACAGCGAGCAGAGGTAGTAGCGGCTCAGCCACCGGGCGAGGCTAAGCTGGGTCGCGTCCAGGAGAGGTCCAGGGTCCTGGACGTCGATGATGTCGCGGGTCTGAGGGACCTGGGGATGTTCCTCCAGGGAGAAGACGACGCCCTGGATGGTGCGGGAGCCGAAGGGGACCCGGACGAGGTCGCCCGGTCGAACGGTGAGGGAGCCGGGGACGGCGTAGCTGAAGGTGCGGTCGCTGCCCGCGGGGGCATCGACAGCGACTTCGGCGAATCGGGTCATGGTCTCTTCAGCGCCGCTCCCCCGTCTTAGGCCTCCGACCCCGTAATCAAGAGACTGGGTCGGAGTCCGCACCTGCGGACCACCCGGGGCCTTTCGATTGTCCCCTGGGACTGAAGTCCCAGGTTCAGGTTACGAGAGCAGGGTAACCCCGGACTTCAGTCTGGGGGACCGGGTGACGATGAACCGAAAGACCCTGCGGACCACCCGGCCCGCTCGCACCCGAGGGGTGGGACCTAGCGGCGGCGCTCCTTGATGCGGGCGGCGCGTCCTGAGCGTCCTCTGAGGTAGTAGAGTCGGGCCCTGCGAACGGAGCCCTGGCGGACGACCTTGACGGCCTCGACGGTGGGGGAGTAGAGCAGGAAGGTGCGCTCGACGCCGATCTCGTGGGTGACCCTGCGTACGGTGAAGGAGGCGTTGGGGCCGCCTCCGCGCTTGCGGATGACGACGCCCTCGAAGACCTGGGTCCTCGTGCGGTCACCTTCGGTGACCCGGCTGCTGACTCGGACGGTGTCGCCGGGCCGGAAGTCGTCGATCTCTGGGTTGGGCTGGAGCTCGATTAGCTGTTGGGCTTCCATGGCAGTGAGTCCTAGTGGTCTATGACGTTTACGAATATCGTAGTTAGATTCTACCCCCGGGGGGTGGGCGTGCGCAAGGGATCGCAAGGGATGAGGTGGGGCACGTAGACGCGAGGTGTGCCGCATCTCGGTCTCGATCCCGCCCGGCCCACCCTCCGCTGCCCCTCAATCGGCAGGCGGTCCAGCGGGTGGCCCGCCCCAACTCAGCCTTGATCCCACCCACAGCCGACCCCGCGCCGCGTGGACGCCAGGGCCCATCGTGGGCCCCTCCTGTCGAGGGGGACGCCGGCCTTGAGATGGGTGGTAGACTTCGGTCATGGCAGCGAGCTGTGTGGGAGGGAGAGATGCCTGAGGCGCCGGACCTGGAGGTGGTCAGGGAGTTTCTCGCAGAGCGGATCCTCGGCGTAGAGGTGGTGTCTGCGTCGGTGATCAAGCCGAGCGTACTGCGGCCTATGGCCGGGGACCTCGAGGAGGATATCCCGGGCAGGACGTTCACGGGTGTCCAGCGACGAGGCAAGTTCCTGCTAATGGGGCTGTCCGGAAAGCGGCTGCTGGTGATTAACCCGATGCTCACCGGCGTCCTGCAGTACTGCCCGCCGTCGGAGAGGATGTCGAAGCGCACATGTCTTTTGTTTGCACTCGGGAACGGCAGGGAGGTGCGGTACCTGGACGACCGCCAGATGGGCGGGGTCTACTACGTGACCGAGGCGCAGCTTGGGGATGTCCCGCGGTTGGGCGAGCAGGGTCCGGACGTGCTGGACGACTTTACGTTCGAGGAGTTCCAGCAGCGGCTAAGGCGGTTCCACGGCGAGATCAAGGGCGTCCTCACTCGAGGACGGGTGATCGCAGGCATCGGGAATGCGTATGCGGATGAGGTTCTGTTTGCGGCGAAGATATACCCCTTCCGCAAGCGCCAGGCGCTCGGCCCGAAAGAGCTGCGGGCTCTGTACGAGAAGTCGCGTGAGGTGGTGGAGAGCGCGATTCCTGTGCTCCGTGAGCGGATGGGCGAGGATATCCACGTGAAGGTGCGGGACTTCCTGAAGGTCCATAACAGGGGCGGTCAGCCCTGTCCGGACTGTGGAAAGCCCATCAGCCAGGTGACGGCCAACCGTCGGATAACGAGCTACTGTCGAGGTTGCCAGCCCGGGCTGCTGATAAGCAACTAGTGTCGCTCCACCGCCGTAACTAGGCGTGCAACCCCTCCCCAGGCCGTTCCCGCCCAACGGACCTCGGTCTTGTCGAGAGTCTCGATGAGCGTGGCCCCGTCGAGAGTGGTGGGAGGCTGCGATGGGAGTACGCATGGACCCGGCGCGCAAGTCCGACGCCTCCGACCTTTAGTGCTCCAGAAGGGTAGAGGACTGCTCGTAAACCCGGCCGGCCGAAACGCCTCTGGGGAGGGTCTCTGGGGTCGGCTCTCAAAGGACTTTTTGGGCGTGACGTTGGTGCCCAAGAAGTTGGCCTGGAATTGGCCGCCAGAGCCTTGACACGGGCAGCGACGTTCGTATATACGTTGTTACAGGCGACGAAGGTCGAGAAGCCCTGTGAAGGCGCAGGGACGGAGCGCACTAACACCAAGGAGGTGCCTGGAGTATGGCGACACTTAGAAAGAGCGATATGTCCTCCCGAGTAGCGGCCAAGATGGGCGGGTCGAAGTCGCAAGGGGATGCCGCCCTGAACGCGGTGCTGGACAGCATTCAGGAAGCGCTGGCCGCAGGCAATCGGGTGGTGCTCACGGGCTTCGGCTCGTTCGAGGTGAGGCAGGTGAAGGCGAGGCGTGTCCGGCCCATCCGCGGCGGTGGGGGCCTGATGACGGTCCCGGCCCACAAGCGTGTGGGGTTCACCGCGGGTGCCGAGCTGAGCACAGCCGCGCAGTAGAGCCGGCCTCTGGTTCGGAAACCGCTTTTCGGGCGGGCCTGGTCATCCGGGCCCGCCTTTTGTTGTGAGCAGTGCGAGTCGCAGTAGCCCGGGCGAGACTCGATCAGCAATCGTGGTCCGTTCCCCTCACCTGGTCTGCGCCCACCCAGACTCACCCCCTGCTGGATGTAGTCCCCCGCTCGCAGCCGAGTCCTGACCACGACCCCAGCCAGGTCCTCAACAGGGTCTCCCGTCTTACCAGGGTCCACGAGGTGAGAGCGCTCGCGTCTGGCAGGGAGAGGCCAATCGGAGACGCAAGACCGCCGAAGGAGTGTCCCCGCGGATGAGCAATCCGCAGGGCGTCCGGTTTGCCCGGCTTCGGGGCCGCCGGGCCGTTGACATAGGTGTTGGGGATTTGTATAATTTCCCTTTGTCGCCCGACGTGGTGACGGACATCGCTCGTCCAGTTGCAGGGAGAACCATGCCGACTGTAAACCAGCTCGTGAGGAAGGGGAGAAAGAGCAAGCGCAAGAAGGACAAGGCTCCGGCGCTACGCTTCTCCTTTAACTCGCTGAAGAACCGTGGGCACCGAGACTCGGGCGCTCCTCAGAAGCGGGGCGTTTGCATCCAGGTGCGGACTCAGACGCCCAAGAAGCCCAACTCGGCCCTGCGAAAGGTGGCCAGGGTGAGGCTGACCAACGGCATGGAGGTCACGGCGTACATCCCAGGAGAGGGGCACAACCTACAGGAGCACTCGGTGGTCCTGATCCGGGGCGGCCGTGTGAAGGACCTTCCGGGTGTGCGGTACCACATTGTCCGTGGTGCACTCGACACCGCCGGCGTGGATGACCGGAGGCGGGGGCGGAGCAAGTATGGCAGCAAGAGGAACCCTCGACCGACATAGGAACAGCCCCTCTCTAAGTGCCGACCGCGGGACGGGGGAGAGGGAAAGCCATCCGGTCGACACAAGAGTCAAGCGGGCGAGATAGAAAGCAGGGGAATTAAGAGATGGCGCGACGCAGAAGGGCGGAGAAGCGAGTGCCCCTCGCGGATTCGAAGTATAACAGCGTCGATCTGAGCCGCTTTATCAACAAGGTCATGATGAAGGGCAAGAAGACGGTGGCCCAGCGCATTGTCTACGACGCCCTTGACCAGGTTGAGAGGGAGGCCAGGCGGCCTCCTCTTGAGGTGTTCGATCAGGCGGTCAAGAACGCGACGCCTATGGTCGAGGTGAAGTCTCGAAGGGTTGGTGGGGCGACCTACCAGGTGCCGACCGAGGTGAGACCGGAGAGGCGGCTGACGCTGGGGATGCGTTGGATAGTCATTTCGGCGCGGGCTAGGAAGGGCAGGCCGATGTTCGAGGGGCTGGCCCAGGAGCTTCTGGAGGCGTCCCGAGGGCAGGGAGCCGCCGTAAAACGACGGGAAGACCTGTACCGAATGGCCGAGGCCAATCGGGCGTTTGTCCACTACAGATGGTAGCCACGAAGCCGATCACGCGGCCTGCGGGGCGATCAACCGCCATGTCTGGGAACCGACTCCTGGCCAATATCCGTAACATAGGGTTCATTGCGCATGTCGATGCCGGGAAGACCACGGTCACCGAACGTGTGCTCTATATCGCCGGGCGGATATACAAGATCGGTGGGGTTGACGAAGGCACCACGGCGATGGACTGGATGCCCCAGGAGAGAGAGCGTGGCATCACCATCACCGCGGCCGCCACGACGTGTGACTGGAAGGACTACACCATCAACGTCATAGACACGCCGGGGCACGTGGACTTCACGGCCGAGGTGGAGCGAAGTCTTCGGATCCTAGACGGTGGTGTGGTCGTCTTCGACGCCGTTGCGGGGGTGGAGCCCCAGTCGGAGACGGTGTGGAGGCAGGCGGACCGATACAAAGTACCGCGGGTGTGCTTCATCAACAAGATGGACAGGGTGGGCGCGGACCTGCACCGGGCGATAGACAGCATCACGCATCGATTGCGGGCGAACGCGGTGGCGTTGCAGATCCCCATCGGATCGGAGGACTCGTTCCGGGGGGTCGTGGACCTCATAGAGGGGAAGGCCCTCATATTCGATACCGAGGGCAAGGGGATGCCGCTGGAGGGGCCGGTCCCAGAGGAGTTGGAAGATGAGTTCCGCAACTATCGCGGCGTGCTGGTCGAGAAGATAGCGGAGACCGACGAGGAGCTCATCGTCAAGTATCTGGAAGAGAGGGAGATAACCAAGGAGGAGCTGAAGACGGCGCTGCGCCGGGCCACCGTCGGGTATAAGCTGGTGCCGGTGCTGTGTGGTAGCGCCCTCCGGAACATGGGCATTCAGCCGCTTCTGGACGCCATAGGTGCATATCTGCCCAGTCCCCTGGACGTGCCGCCTGCGCAAGGCAAGGAGTACGGAACGGGCCGGGATGTGTCCCGCGGACCGAGCGATGAGGCGCCTTTTGCCGCGCTTGCTTTCAAGACGGTATCCGACGCCTTTATCGGCCGACTGGTCTACTTCCGAGTCTACTCCGGGTCCGTGAAGACGGGCGCCATGACGTTCAACTCCTCCAATGGCAAGAGGGAGCGGCTGGGCCGGCTAGTCAGGATGCACGCTCAGAACCGGGAGGAGGTGGAGGAGGTGTCGGCAGGCCAGATAGCCGCGGCGGTGGGCCTGAAGTACACTTCGACTGGAGACACCATCTGCGACCAGAACGCCCCCATCGTTCTGGATACGATCACCTTCCCAGACCCCGTGGTATCGGTGGCCATCGAGCCCAAGTCCCGCGCTGACCAAGACCGACTGGCGGACGCTCTGGCGAAGCTATCCGACGAGGACCCGACGTTTAAGATCGTCCACGATGACGAGACGGGCCAGACGGTGATGTCCGGTATGGGGGAGCTCCACCTGGAGATTCTCACCGACCGGATGCGGCGAGAGTTCAACGTGGAGGGGAACGTTGGGAAGCCGAGGGTGGCCTTCAGGGAGGCCATCGCGTCACCCGCCAGGGCGGAGGGGCGGTTCGTCCGGCAGACGGGCGGGCACGGCCAGTATGGCCACGTATGGATCGAGATAGAGCCGTTGGAGCGAGGGTCCGGCATAGAGTTCGAGCGGAAGATCCGGGGTGGAGCGATCCCCCAGGAGTTCATCTCGGCGGTGGAGGGTGGGGTCAGGGAGGCGTTGAACACCGGCCCGCTCTCCGGCTATCCGATGGTCGACGTGAGGGTGACGCTCGTCGACGGCAGCTATCACGAGGTGGACTCGTCCAAGATGTCATTCCATATCGCGGGGTCCATGGCGGCCAAGGCGGCCGTAGCGAAGGCCCACCCGGTGTTGCTTGAGCCGATAATGCGCCTGGAGGTTGTTACTCCAGGCGAATTTCTTGGTGAGGTCCTGGGTGACCTCGGCCGGCGGCGGGCGAACATCCGAAGCATCGAAGGCCAGGGAGATCGTAGTGGTCGAGGGCTTTTTCGATGTAACGGCTCTATATCGGTCAGGAATTGAGAGCGTGGCCCTCATGGGATCTTCAGTGAGTAAAGATCAGCAAAGACAGTTGCTAACACTTGACCAGCGCTTAACTCTGATGCTCGACGGTGATGGTGCCGGTAGGCACGGGATGAACAAAGCCGTTGATGCTCTTAGAGAGAGTAGGCCATTGAAGGCAGTGTATCTGCCGGATGGAATGCAACCTGAGTACCTTGGATCTCGGTACTTGCGAGAAATACTCAGTTGATGCTGAGACCATTTATATGGAAAAGAGGAAATCAATAAAAGAGGATGAAGTCGATAAGATAGTGGATACGCTGCTGGATATGCCGGTGATGAACCTCGAGGCACAGGTGAAGCGGTTGGAAAGCGAAATTGCGATGAGGGGCGTCATCTTCA
>JADFHV010000096.1 GCA_022566975.1 Chloroflexota bacterium | reverse complement strand
GGGATTGGCGTGGGAGCCGGTGTTGGAGTAGCCTCGGAGCTTGGGGTCGAAGTAGGTTCGGGAATCGGTGCGCCTGTGGGCGTCGGAATAGAAGTCGGAATGGTTGTGGGGGTAGGTAGCAGCGTCCGGGTAGCTGTCGGGATCGGCAGTGGGCTTGCGGTAGGCTCAGGCGTTGCGGTCGACAACGGTTGGGAGGACAAAGTCGTTGATGGATTGGGTCCCGCTGTGGGCGTTGAAGTCGGCGCAGGCCGAGCGCAGGCCAACCCAATTATGGCCAGCAGAACGAGGAGGACTGGAATAACGAGCCTTCTCAGAATCACCCTCTGGCGCTCGAAGCAAACTTCCAGCCTCCACGCCAGCAAATTATGCTATTCATTGCGCACGGCATTATACCACTCATAGTGGTCGGACCTGTCCTACTATTTCTAGTGTGGACCTAGCTCTGGCACTCAACCCCATCTTTGTCACCGTCGAACCGGTGCGGGTCGGGCGGAAGCCCGCGGAGGCGGCGGTGTGGAATCACCCCACATTCAACGCCCGGGGTAGTTCCTGGTGCTGGAAAACACCAAAGCGGATGAGCCGAGTTGTTTCGCGGTGGCCACGCACTCGGTATCTCCCGGCGGGACAGCAACCGGTCCATCAGAACCGCATACCCAGTTAGCAACAGCCACCGAGATCCGAGTATTCATGCAGGGCCGCGGGGGGAGTTGACTTCAGCTTTGTACCTTTCAAGTAGCGTCCTTAGTCGCCTCACGTCGTAACCTTCAACTTCCAATTTGCTGATCTTTGTTTCATACTCGGCCACTAAGAATTCGACCTGCATATTGGTCGCCCTTTGGGCACGAGATAGTTCCGTCCTAAGGTTGACTACCTCTGCATTACTTCGAGGCGTGGGGTGTCGAATGATACGCCAGAGGTACATTGACACAAATAAAGCGAATAACCCGTAGATGATGCTAATTGCCGCAATGAGCCAGGTGTTACTACCCTCTCCTTCGCGGGCCGCCCCGGCGGGGCCAGGCGGGCCAGCAGCGCCAACGGGACCAAGAAGGCCTGCCGAGCCCGTGTCACCCTTATCTCCTCTCGGGCCAGCGGGGCCGACGGGACCAACAACAGGAGGGGCGACAGGCTTTGTAGCCGTGGCAGTCGGCACCAAGTTGGCGGGCGGTGTAGGAGCGACAGGCTCAGTAGCCGTGGCAGTCGGCACCGACGTGGCGGGCGGTGTAGGAGCGACAGGCTCAGTAGCCGTGGCAGTCGGCACCAAGTTGGCGGGCGGTGGAGGGGTGACTGCGGTCAAGTTTAGCTCCCCGGCGACATCACCTCCCCAGGTGGCGGTCTCGCCTGCCGTGAGGTTACCTACCATGAACGTTATCTGTTTACCACCGAAAGACTCGCCTGGCGGTTGTGCGACAAAGAAAGCGTAGCCACCAGAGTTTACCGTGGTCGACGCTACCTTTTTTCCGTCGATCCAGGCGGATATCATGGTTCCATCGGCTGCGGTGGCACCGTCCACCATGGCGGTCCCGCCGAATACCGCAGGCCTTGGAGGCTGTCCTTGGGCCAGGACCACAACGGGAAGAGCCACCAATAACGCCACATTAAGAAGCAGGGCCAATAAGCTGACAATGGAGGATGAAGCTACCAGGGGTAGGCGGAAAGACAAAGTTCGTTGTATCCAGGGGGCCAACGGGCCGCTGTGTCTAGCCTTCATATAAATGGCTCGATAGCACACCAAAGTTACCGCTGATCCGGTAGGCGCTATATGCGTCGCTGAACACGTTCGCTGGCCATGATGGGGAAATAGTACGTCTGAGGGAACAGCTTGTCCATCGATTGGAACAACGATAGGAAATGGGAGCAATCCGGTTTAAGGGTTAGTAGAGCGCCCGATATCAGCCCTAGTGGTGTCGGCCCGCAGCCGATTGAGGGAAAACCTGTGCCTCGCCCGCTGGTGCTCCCCGTGGACTTTGCAGCGGCGCCTTTTAAAATAAGCTTATGGACAAGCTGCGAATACACCGGGACGACTTCATGTTGATTGTTGGCCTCAGTCACGTGCTACTTCTGGTAGCAATGCTGTACTGGACCTCCTGATCATCGCCAAGTTACCCCGGCAAGATCTCAGTACCTAAGATATTCGTACACCAAGCCGGTTGCAGAATTACCCCGGTCCGACTCTCCAAGTTACCGTCACCCCACATGCCGTCCCCATCAGCCGTCCTCTCGCGGCGTCATAGACCTTCCTCGTGTAGCTTAAGTTCCACTGCTGTCCTGTCTCCGGTCATTCCTAGTTGGCATTTTTATTTCGGGTCGTCTTGTCGCATCAGCCGCGACCCCGAAGCCGCCGTCAACCGCACTCGTGGGTCGTTCCACAACGGAATGCGGTGGGGCACGCCGTTTCCTGGACAGCCGGTCTATCCATCGCCTGGTGGTATACTCCATTGCAACTGTAGCGACACCGGGAACTGTAGCGAACGCTGACTGCTGGCGCGGTTAATCGCTCCGTATAAGCAGGTTGCTACCGGGGGTTGCCGCGTTAGTTGGAACTCGTGAAAGCCTTCGACCCGGACTTCGAGTTGAAGTACAACAAACACTACATCGGGTTGGCGAAGAACGGTCAGCCTAATAACTTCGCAATATTTCGGCCGAAGAAAAATAGCGTGCGTATGGAGCTTAGACTTGAGCAGTCTGAAAACGTTAAGAACAGTATCGAAGAAGCGGGCTTAGATGAAATGGATTATGACCGACGGTGGGGACGATACCGGATACGGCTGACTAAGCCAGAGATTGCTGAGCACTCAGAGTTGCTTGGACAACTTCTTCAATCATCCTTTGAACGGAGCAAGTCTTGACTGTCCCTTGTCCTGCAGCTAGCTTCGAGTCCGAACTGAGACAACGAGGCAGAGTGTCATGGCGTTCCTACGAACTGACCTGACTGTAAACGCGGGGCGAGCCACCGTCCGAGTCGCTAAAGCGGGCGCGGGAGACCCGCTCGTCTACCTCCACGGGGCCTTCGGCTACCAGGGATGGCCCGCGTTCCTCGACCGGCTCTCCGATAGGTTCACGGTATACGCGCCGGTCCACCCCGGCTTCGGTGAGACGGACGGCGTGGAGGCGATGGATGACCTGCTGGACCTGACCCTCTACCACCTCGATCTCCTCGACGCCCTGGAGCTCGAGCGCCCCCACCTCGTGGGCCACTTCTTCGGAGCGATGGCCGCCGCCGAGACCGCGGCCCTCCACCCCCATCGTGTGGACAGGCTGGTCCTGGCCTCGCCCGCCGGCCTGTGGCTGGAGGACGATCCGGGCGTCGACTACTTCGTCACGCCGCCGAGTGAGCTGCGGGCCCTGCTGTTCGCTGACCCCGACTCCGAGATCGCCAGGAGCACCGTCCCGGAGGCGACTACCGACGAAGAGCGGCAGCAACAGAGCATCGAGCGTGGCCGGTCGCTCAGCACCGTGGCCAGGTTCCTCTGGCCCATACCCGACAAGGGGCTCGCCAAGAGGCTCCACCGCATCAAGTCACCGACGCTGGTCATCGTCGCGGACCGGGACCCCATCGTCCCGCCGGCGCACGGCGACGCCTTCGCGGCCCTCATCCCGGACTGCCGCGTGAGCACCATCGAGGGCGCCGGCCACCTCTTCCCTCTGGAGCGCCCCGACGAGTTCGCCGACCTCGTCACCGGCTTCTTGGCAACGTAGGGGCTCAGACCACATCTGTAGGGGCGACTCGGCGAGTCGCCCTCCACGATCGATTTTCCTGTGCCCGCACCCGACATCCCCCGCGTATCCGATATCTCCGTAGGGGCGGGTTCCGGGCCCGCCCTCTTTGCGGGGCACGGCAGACCAGGTCGTGCGAGGCGTACGGGTACGCCCACTGTCATTCCGAGGAGTCCTCGACGAGGAATCTGGGGAGGGGTTTCGTCGCGCTGGCCTGCTGGCGGAGCCCGGAGCGCATCGTGCGGCATCCGACATCCCCCGTAGGGGCGAGTTTCAAACCTGCTCTCTTGCTGGTCTGACCCCATGTTTTCCGCCCATGTTACAGTTGCGGTCGAAGCGGGGGAAGCCGGGAGGCTTTTGTGATGAGCAAAGACGACTTTGTCGGCACGTGGAAGCTGGTCTCATTCGAGCTCCGTCTATCCGACGGCGAGACTACGTCGCCCTTTGGCAAGGACGCCGGTGGCGTGCTCATATACGACGCCAGGGGAAACTTTTCCGTCCAAGTCATGCGTCAGGAAAGGCCGTCATTCGCCTCGGGGGACATGCAAGACGGCACCGACGAGGAGCTGCGCTCCGCCATGGGCGGTTACGTCGCCTATTACGGTACCTACGAGATAGACGAGGCCGCGCGTACGATGATCCACAACGTGGAGGGGAGCCTCTTTCCCAACTTCATAGGCAGCCCTCTGACGCGCCTTTTCGAGCTCTCAGGCGACCGGCTGACCCTCAGATCTCCCCCGATGCCCTTTGGCGGACGGGACGTTCGTACCGTCCTCACCTTGCAGCGAGCCTAGATCACGCCGTTCACCATGAGCGAGAGAGGCTACCCACGAGCGGAAACCAACATCCCCGTAGGGGCGGGTTTCAAACCCGCCCTCACTCCCTCGGCACGACAGCCAACGTCACGTGCGAGGCGTACTGGGACGTGTGATGGACCGTCTGCAGCGCGGACACAAAGTCCGCGTCGGACCCGATAGGCTCGCCTGTGTTGCAGTTGCGGTCGAAGCGGGGGAAGTTGCTGCTGGACACCTCCAGGCGTATGGCGTGCCCCTTCTTGAAGACGTTGCTCGTGGCCCAGAGGTCTATGGTGTACTCGTAGACCTGGCCAGGGCCGATCAGGTCGGCGGGCTGTCTTGGACGCCTGTAACGGGCCCGGATGATACCGTCGGTCAGGTTCCTCGCGTACCCCGACGGCTCGACGTCCACCAGCTTCGCCGTGAAGTCGGTGTCGCGGGCGGAGCTCGACGCATATAGCGTCACCGTGACCGGCCCTGTGACCTCGGTGTCACGGTCCATTGGGGGTGTGGTGTAGACGAGCACGTCGTCCCTCGCCTCCACCGGACGCTGGTCGTAGACTCCCGGGGCCTGAAACGCCGGGTCGCAGCAGAGCTGACCCCCCAGTGTAGGCACCGGGTCTATCGGGTTGTACACGTAGACGTCGGGCGGCCCTTCTCCGGCGGGCTCAGGGCTGAGCCAGCCGTCGCCGTTTAGCGTGTTGGCCTTGCCCTTGCTGTGGAGGTAGTACTTCGTCTCCTGGGCGCGGGCCAGAGGCCACTCGTTCTCGCGCCGCCAGGCGTTGTCCCCCATGACGAAGATGTTGACGGGAGGCTCGCCGGCGACGCCATTGTCTTCGCCTTTAAGCCAGTGGTCGTAGTAGCGCAGGATCAGGCCCATAAGATCGATGTCTGCCGCGGACGAGCGGGTGCCGAAGCTATACTGGCCCGACACGCTGGTGGGCGCCCCACCGTGGACCCACGGACCGATAATCAGCCGCTGGCCGCGGCGTGCCTCATCCGTCGCCCCCATCTCCCGCATCCCGACGTAGTTCCGTATGGTCCCACCCAAGAAGACGTCGTACCAGCCGCCGACGTTGATGGCCGGGACCCGTATGTCCTGGTGGGACTCCTCGATGCAGACCCGCTTCCAGTAGTCGTCGTACTCGGGGTGGGCCAGCCAGTCGTAGTAGTAGGGCGCCGCGCCGTCGGCCAGGTCGGGCAGGTCCTGTATGGGCATGTGGCGGTAACCGGTCGTCATATCGTCCTTGGCGGCAATCATCGTGTCCAGCCGCCTGGGAGGAAGACGCAGGCGTTTGGACAGGTTCTCCCAGTTCGCCGTCGAGAGCGCACCCAGCGACCACGACAGGTTGAAGCCCAGCTCGAAGGCGCCGCCCTGCCACGCCCATCCCTCGTGGTAGTCCGACGCCGTCACTATCGGTGCGATACCCACCAGGGACGGTGGCCTGGACTTGGCCGCCAGCCACTGCGTCGCGCCGATGTACGAGGCGCCGTACATCCCCACCTTGCCGCTGCACCACGGCTGACCGGCGACCCACTCGACGGAGTCATAACCGTCGTCGATCTCGTTGACGAAGGTGTTGAAGTCGCCGTCGGAGCTGTAACGCCCCCGGACGTCCTGGACCACCACTCCATAGCCGCCCATTGCCGCGCGTATGGCGTCAACGCTGCCGGTCCTCGACATGGGAGAGGACTTGTTGTAGGGCGTCCGCTGAAGCAGCGCCGGAAACTTTCCCGCGGCGTCCGGGCGAAACACATCGACGTAGGTAGTGACGCCGTCCCTCAGCATCAGGGGGACGTTCGGCTCGAACTTCACCGAGTATGGCTCTGCCATGGGCAAGACCTCCAGGCGGTCTACTCGTGGGGTACTTCTGACCGGAGAGCGGTGTGAATTTAGCACACACCCCGGCAACTGACAACCCGGGAACCGTCGCCATTCATGTAGCCGGTTCTAGGACGGCTTGTGGTGCTCGCGACGCGCACCATAGAATGTCTCTCGTTCGAGGCCACGAGAGTACCTTCCCGTTCGCCCTGAGCCTGTCGAAGGGCCGGCTTCAAGCACCGCAGCGCCATAAGGGGGAGAGAAGAGAGGTACCTTGGACGTTTTCGGGCACGTGGGACTGACCCTCGCGGTCGCCTATCCAATCGAGCGTATCGCCGTACGGTACGTGAGTGCTGTCCGGGGCGGGCGACATGCGCCGCCGGACGACGTTGCAGGGCCCGGTCCGCCCCTCTCCCGCTGGCTCGACTACCGGTTGATTGTCGTCGGCTCGCTCGTCCCCGACATGATCGACAAGCCTCTCGGATTCCTGCTGGCTCCGGACCTTGTCAACAATGGCACGCGGAGCCTCGCCCACGGCGTCGTGTTCGCCCTTCTGTTGATGGCAGTGGCGACCGTCTGGTTTCGGCACACCCGCCGTTCCGGACTCCTCGGGCTCTCCGGCGCCGCGGTCTGTCACCTCATCCTGGACCGGATGTGGGGACAGCCCGAGATAGCCCTCTGGCCGTTCCTCGGCTGGAGCTTTCCGGCCGGGACCGCGGACCTGGCGGAGCGGTCCTCGGCATACCTCAGAGACCTTCTGACCTTCTACACAGATGGCCCCGAGCTTGTGGGGGCCGTGGTGATAGTCCTGTTTGCCCTCAGGCTGTGGCGCACCAGGACCATCTTGCCCTTCCTGAGGACAGGCGTAGTCGCCTGAAGCGATGCTTGGCCGTCCACCTGCCTTCTGGTAGAATCGCCGCGGGCTGTCGAGAGCAAAGGACCGCGATGCCTACCAGGCAAGAGCTGAAAGACAGGGCCTGCGCCGAGATCGACCGGCGCGGCGACGAGCTCGTCCGCGTCGCTAAGACGATCTTGGACCACCCCGAGCCGGGCTTTCGCGAGCAGAAGACCTCGCGACTGGTGGCGGAGCGCTTCCAGGAGATGGGCGTACCATTTCAGGACGGCATCGGCATCACCGGGCTGAAGGGAATTCTCGACAGCGGGACGCCGGGACCCACCGTGGCCGTGATGGGCGAGCTGGACTCGCTGAAGGTGTTGGGCCATCCTCACGCCGACCCTGTCACCAACGCCGCCCATGCCTGCGGGCACCACTGTCAGATCGGAATGATGCTCGGCGTGGGGACCGGCCTTAAGGCGTCCGGCGTAATGGAGAGCCTCTCGGGCAGGGTTGCTCTGATGGCCGTCCCGGCGGAGGAGTACATAGAGATAGAGTACCGCGACGACCTCCGGAGGCAGGGTAAGCTGGA
>JADFHV010000095.1 GCA_022566975.1 Chloroflexota bacterium | reverse complement strand
CCCACATGGTATTACCCCACGGGCTGCTATCGGAGTCCCGAGATGCCGCGCCAGACCGTCCTCGTGGTAGAAGATGACACGACGTTGGCTGTTGCGGTGCTGATGGCGCTGGAGCAGGCGGGGTACGAGGCCCACACGGCGCACACCATCGCTGCAGGCCTCACGATCGCCCGTCGACGATACCCCGACCTGCTGGTCTTGGACATGATCCTGCCCGACGGATCGGGGTGGAGTCTGCTGAGCGACATTCGGGCCCTTCGCCCGTCGGCTCACCCTCGGGTGATCGTCATCACTTCCAGCAGGCTGACGCGCTCCGAGTTGCGGCAGCACCGCGTGGATCGCTACCTTCCGAAGCCGTTCGATCTCAGAGATCTGCTGGGCATCGTCGTGGAGCTACTGCCCAACGAAGCGCATAGTAATAGCTAGTGGAACGAATTCTGCCGTCTTGGAAACTCAGACGTCCTACATTAATCGGCGGCGGACGGAAAATCGTATAATTTGCGGAAACTGCAGGTAGACTCAGGAGTATCGAGATGAACGGCAGGTACTGGGTGTCCTTGGGCATTGCCATTGTTGTTGGGGTCGCCATGGCATGCGGCTCTGAGGCCGATGCGCCGACTGCCACGCCCTCGCCACCGCCGAGTGAGGCCGACGAGCCGGACGGACATGCCCTGTTCCTCGCAAAGGGCTGTGCTAGCTGTCATGGAGAAAACGCCGAGGGCTCGACGATTGCTCCAGCCCTGGCAGGTCACACTGAGACGCAGGTCAGACGCCAGGTGCGCAACCCGAGATTCAAGATGCCCGCGTTCACTCCTGAGCAAATCAGTGACGACGAGCTGGAAGCCATCGCACACTTTATAACCGGCCTTGAGGGCGCGGGTCATGCGCATGCTGAGCCTGCCGAGCTGGACGTGGCGGTTGAGATGCACCATTGGATGGCCCTGGACGCCCTGAAGGCCGGCACCCGAGAGGATGCACTCCATCACGTCGGCCACATCATCGAGTTGCTTGAGGAGGGCGAGCACCAGAGTCGGATGGAGGCTATCTTGGTCAGTCTGCGGGCGGGTGAGACTCATGACCCCGAGCACGACATTGAGGAAATGGTCGCTGGCACCGCGGCGCCCGACCTGACGCTCGCCGAGCTGCACCTGCGCCAGGCTTTGGTGGCCCTCGCGGTTGAAGACCTTGCCGACACGGTGCACCACGTTGAGCACTTCCGGCAGTTAGCCGGCGCCCTCGACATCGAGCGGGCCGCTGAAATTTTGGAACTAATCGAGCAACGCAACCTGCACGACGCCGAGGATGAAATACAGGAGCTTCTGGGAGCCGGCGAGCACGAACACGGCGACGAAGGCGCGGAGCCGGCGGGCACACTCGTCGATGTCAACCTTGAGGACCCCGGAGGGTCAGGGAGCTACGCGTTCGGCCCGAGCGAGTTGGTGTTTAGCGTGGGCGACACGGTTACCTTCAAATTGACCTCAGAGGCTGAGTTCCACACCTTCACGGTCGATGAGCTGGGAATCGACGTGTCAGTCATTGGCAACGAGCAGGCGACGCTGACCTTCACCTTTCAAGAACCCGGCACCTTCGAGCTCATATGCATCCCCCACGAAACCCTCGGGATGGTTGGCACTATTACCGTTAGGTAGGCTCAGACGGAAATAGGTAGGCCTGCGTACCGTCCACACGCCCGACGCGCCGCCGGACAATTGACCCATCTTGCCGCCCAGATCCCGGGACGCCGCTTATGGCCACGTCGGACGACTCACCCCAAGAGCGCGCACATCGGAGACCCCCATGAGGGTCCTGGTCGTCGACGATGAAGAGGTCATACGAGCGTTTCTAGCGCAGATTCTGACAGGGGCGGGCTGCGAGGTGGTGACCGGGCCTGGTCGTCGGGAGGCTGTGGACCTGCCGGCACATTGGATCGTTGACTGCGTTCGCCTCATGTCGGGTCCGAACTGCCACCGTGATGACGTAATTCGCTTGCCGAGGTGATGCCCATGACCAGAAACGACCGCGATCGGGAGCACCAGCAGAGCACCGGCCTCCTGGATGACGAGTCGACCGGGCCTCTCGCCCGGCTGGCCGACGCCGTTGGTCGAATCAATGCTAGTGTCCGGGTCAAGCTGCTGACCGGTTTTCTCATCGGTGCGCTGCTGCTGCTCGTGGGGGGTATCCACGGCCAGTTCGATCTTAACCGCATGAGCCGGCGGATGGACGATCTGAGCAGGTCGCAACAGGACATCGACCTGGCACGACAGATGGTCTACTCCGTGACCGCCAAGGCGCACTATACCGCGATGGCGCTGCTCACCGATGACGACACCTGGAACGCCAGGGCCACCCGTGCAAAAGCCGAGTTCTCCCGACACCTGACCGCCATCGAACGGGACGCGGAGCCCGAGGAGGAAGCCTTTTTCGCATCCGTGGCCGAGACAAATGACCAGTTCACCGGCTCGAGCGACAGAGTCACAGCCCTGTATCTGTCAGGTGAATTCGAACAGGCTCTGTCCCTCCACATCGATGAGGAGCACGAGATCTCCCATGAGCTTGAGGACGCGATGGGGGAGCTGATAGCGGTTAAAATGGACAAGGCGGCGGTCGCCACGGCGGCCTTCCGGTCAGAGAGGCGGCAGCGCAGCGTGGAGACTTGGGCCTTGTCGGGGGTCAGCGTGGTCTTGGCCTTGCTGATTGGCTCCGTTCTGTCTCTGGCCTTTACGCGGCCCCTGCACAGAATCGGCCGCGCCCTGGCCCTGGTCGCTGCTGGGGACTTCAAACGGCGTTTAGTGGTGCACAATCGAGACGAGTTCGGCGCCCTCTGCCGCGACCTTAATGAGACCGCCGGGCAGCTCGAAGGCCAGTACGTGGAGCTTCGCTCACTTAACGAGGACCTTCAGCAGAGGGTCGACGACCAGGTCGAGGAGCTTGAGCGTGTCACGAGGCTCAAACGGTACCTGTCTCCCCAGGTCGCCAAGGCCATAGTGGGCGGCGAGACCGAGGTCGATGCGGCTTCGAGGAGACAGCAGCTAACGGTCTTCTTCTCGGACATCCGCGGGTTCACCGCCATGTCTGAAAGGGTGGAGCCCGAAGAGTTGGTGGACGTGCTCAACCAGTATTTGGACGAGATGACACAGATCGTATTCAAACACGGAGGAACGCTGGACAAGTACGTTGGTGACGCCCTCATGGTCTTCTTTGGAGACCCGGTCCCGTACGAGGACCATGCTGAGCGGGCCGTTAGGTGTGGGCTGGAGATGCTCGAACGGCTTCCCGAGCTGCAGCAGCGTTGGTTCGCACGTACCGAAGAGACGCTCGGAATCGGCGTCGGGATTGCCACCGGGTATGTGACGGTGGGAAACATCGGCTCAACCGCCAGGCTCGACTATACGGTGATGGGTAACAACGTCAACCTGGCGTCACGGCTAGCAGGCCGGGCCGGAGCAGGGCAGATTCTCGTCAGCGAGAGGACTCTTACAGCAGTCCGCGAGCTGGTCGACTCCAAGGAGATGGATCAGGTTGAGTTAAAGGGAGTCTCCCGGCCGACAAAGATATTCGAGATCATGGCGAAGGGGACTAGAATCGATGGCGAGGCGACCCCAGTCGAGTCGAGGAGGTGCTAGACGCAGGTCTGCCGAAGGCTGGTGAAGTCGCGAAGTCCATCAGCGGTAGATTCAAGGAGCTGCGCAACTACCTCAACGCCCACGCGTCCCATTTATCTCTTGCTCCAGAGTCGTTGCGTCATCTCCTTAATCTCCAGACGCAGGATCTGCAAATGCAGCAGACGTTCGCGCTGCCTGTGGTCTTGACAAACCTTCAAACGCTGTTTTCGGTGTTCTGCCTCGTCGGAATCGAAGCTGTAAACTGCGTCACCGTAGCCAGGAACGAAGACCACAAGGGCCTCGTTGACAGGATGGAAGACCTGAAGATGCGCGGCCTTCTGGTCTTCCAAGAGGCCATCCGTGGAGCGAAGGCCTAACAAGCGCTTGCAGGCGACCGCCTGCAGCCTGCTCTCTGCGTTGGAGGAGTCTGTCATAGCTGGCATTCCCAAAGCGGATCACCAACCTGACTAACATGGACTTGGAGCCGTATGTTGCGCTACTGGCTCAAGGGCATCGACAACGGCATCATGGACGAGCCCAGGGTCAAGATTTTCGTGATGGGCGCCAACCGCTGGCGCGAGGCCGACGAGTGGCCGCTTCCGGAGACCGCGTACACTCCCTACTACCTGCACAGCGGCGGCAGCGCCAACTCCGAGTTTGGCGACGGGTCGCTTGATACCGCGGCTCCGGGGTCAGAGCCCGTCGACACCTACGTCTACGACCCCGAGCACCCGGTCATGACCATCGGCGGCAGCACCTGCTGCGCCGAAGAAAACCTGCCCATGATCACGATAGGTCCCCGCGACCAGAGGCCCAACGAGGCGAGACCGGACGTGCTCGTATACTCCACTCCGGCGCTCGAAGAGGACGTCGAGGTGACGGGACCGGTCAAGCTGGTCCTCTATGCCTCGTCCAGCGCGCGCGACACCGACTGGGTGGCCAAGCTCGTGGACGTCTTTCCCGACGGCTACGCCATGAACGCCGCCGAGGGCATCCTCAGGGCGAGATACCGGGACTCCTGGGAGCGCCCGACGCTCCTGAACCCCGGCGAGGTCTACAGGTTCGAGGTAGACCTCTGGTCGACCGGCAACCTCTTCCAGAAGGGCCACCGGATCAGGGTGGAGGTCACCAGCAGCAACTTCCCCCAGTTCGACCGCAACCCCAACACCGGCAACCCCTTCGGTCAGGACGCGGAGCTACGGAAGGCCGAGCAGACGGTGTACCACGACGATACGCACCCGTCGCACATCCTGTTGCCGGTTATCCCGTAAGGTGACGCCTAAGAGGGACTCCCACCTCCCCAGATTCCTCGCGGAGTTTATCCTGAGCGGAGCCGACGGGCTCGGAATGACATGTGGCGACCCGCCGGGTCTCCCCTACGGGGAAGGTGACGACGTAGCCAGCTTCCGTAGGGGCGGGTAGACCCGTTGTCATTCCGAGGAGCCCAGCTGGATTGACGAGTGGGGAACACGTCCGGGGCGACGAGGAATCTGGAGCGGGGGGCGACTCTAGCGCCAGGTCTGCCCTCCCGCTGCCCCAGACTCCTCGCGGAGTTTATCCTGAGCACAGCCGAGGGGCTCGGAATGACAGAGGGGGCAGGGCGACCCGCCAGGTCGCCCCTACGTGGAAGGTGACAACGTAGCGAATAGGCTACGTCCGAGACACCTGGAGGCGGTCCTCGGGGCGGAGCAGCTCAGGCGCCCACTGGCTCAGACGGTAGTGCAGCAGGTTGCCGGCGTGCTCGCCCAGGCCGAAGACGTCCCCGGCGGCGATGGGCGCCAACCGGGTCTCGGTCTTCATAAGCTCCAGGACCCGCGTTCGCAGCTGCGTGTCTGCCTCCTCGTCGGGGGTCAGCCGCTCTATAGAAAACACGACCGCGTTGTTGCCCTGGGTATCCTTGTGCAGCCGCTGTATCCGCTGCTTGCCCAGCTCCGTCTGCAGCTCCATGGAGGATGCTACAACCCGCTGGTACATCTTGATGTCGAGGAACCCGAGCGCGCCTGTCGAGGCGTCCCTCTCGACAGGGAAGGGCTTGCCCGCGTCGCTGCCGATGATGTAGTTGGGCCTCTCGGCATACAGCGATAGCAGCCCGGTGTTGTCGTATACACCGCCGTCCACCAGAGAGATGCGCTTGACGTGCCCCTGCATCGATGGGTAGTACTTCTTGGGGGACAGCGACAGCGTACCGAAGGCGCCGGGGAAGGCACTGGAGGCCGCCACGGCCTGGGAGAGCGTCAGGTCGCCGGTGGGATGCAGCCTCTCCTTCCACTGCTCGTCGTCGATGCCCTTGCTGAAATCGTAGAGCCCCATGCGGTCCCTGTAGAACTTCCACAGGTGGCCGGTAGCCAGGTCCGTGGCGTTGATCACCAGCCGGGGTTGGTCCGGGATCTGGTTCAGGAGCCTGCCGTGGTACAGGTGCTCGTCGTAGGCTTTGACAAGCTGGTCGAAGCTGGACTTGAAGGGATTGAGGCGGCCTTTGAGGATCGCGCCCCTGTCGATGGTCACCTCAGTCAGGAGCCGCGTCATCGAGGCCTCGAGGCGCTGCAGGTCGCCCTGGTAGAGCACGTAGCAGGCGCCGATGATGGAGCCTCCCGACACGGTGGAGACCGTCTTCACGTGCGGCAGGAGCCCAAGCTGGTCTAGCTTGCGGAAGGTGCCCAGGTGGAATGCGGCGGCGCGGTATCCGCCGCCTGAGAGAGCGAGGCCGATGTTGGGGTCCTGAACCTGGGGCCCTACGGATGCGCTGGTCATACCCCTCTCCTTTCGATAACCCGGTTTGGTAGGGGCGAACCTGCGTGTTCGGCTCTCCCCCAGGGCGGACATATAGGTCCGCCCCTGCGAAGACAGTGATTGGGGGGCATCGTCACCCAATGCCGGCCGCCTCTCGTTGTCGGGAGGCGCGCTCCATCAGCGGGCGCATGCCCAGCTCTTCGGCGATCTTAAGCGATTCGTCCAGGAGCGCCGCCGCCCTCTCGTCGTCGCCGGGTCCTTTGCGCCTGAGGAGTGTCTCCGCATAGTCGCAGGCGGTCCAGGCGTGCTCGGGGTGGAACCCGGCTCGCGTGCAGAGTTCGAGCGCGCCCTCGAAGTGGGCTGCGGCCTCGTCCAGCCGTCCGTCTGTCATGGCCAGCAGGCCAAGCAGGCGGTCACCGGCGATGCCGCCGAGGAGCATGGTACCCTGCGCGGCTTTCAACGTAGCGTAGTGGCCGGCGGCCTGCTCCTCATCGCCTCGCTCCACCGCCATGATCGCCTGGCCTATGGTGGCCAGCATCGAGAAGATCGGCGTTACCGACGGTGAGGAGAGTATTGTGTCGGCGATCGACTCGACCATGTCAAATCGCTCGGTGGAGCCCAGGATACGGCCGGTGGCGGGAATGGCCACGGCAGTGGCGCCGTACTCGAAGGTCGGCCCCGGGGAGGTATCGCCCACCGCCTCGACCAGCCGTTGCAGGAAATGCTGGCCTTTGTCGAGGTTACCAAGCTCACACTCCATGATCGATCGACTGGCTAGCAGCAGGGGGCCCCTGGGGGTCAGAGCAAGGGCGCGGTCGCTGATTTCCAGCGCCTCTTCCCACCTGCCCTCGAGCCGCAGCGCGGTCTCGTTGCCCCACAGGGCCCTGGGCAGGCTGTACCCGTTGCGCAGCCTCTCGGCCGGCGGGAGGCTGGCCTCGGCGTGGGACCGCGCCATCTCCAGGTCGCCTACCAGGCACATGGCGATCATCGAGGCCCAGAACTGCGCGCGCACCTCGGCGTGGGGCTCGTCCGCACGGCCGCCCAGCTCGATGGCCGCCAGGCAGTTCTCCATGCTCTCGGGCCATTGAAGCTGGAACGCCTCCACGTCCGCGGCATTGGCCAGCGCGCGGACCTCCAGCGAAGTGTCGCCCTCGCGTCGAGCTATGTCGAGGGAGCGTCCGAGCGCCTCCCTGGCTCCCTCGTAATCTCCCCTCTCGTGCTGCAGCTCGAGCCCGTAACGGACCAGCAGGCGTGCGGCCTCATGGGAATCGGCGGGCAGGAGCTCCAGCGCCCGGGCTATCAGGTCGGTGGCCCCCGTCAGCCCGGTGTCCGGCGGCAGCGGAAGCTCTGCGATGGCCACGGCGCGGGCCACGTCATCCGCTTCGACATAGTAGTCCATGGCGCGGCCCATGTTGCCGAGGGCCTCC
>JADFHV010000094.1 GCA_022566975.1 Chloroflexota bacterium | reverse complement strand
AAGATCTACTCTGGCGTGGAGGCCGTCAAGCTGGGGCTCGTGGACGACGTCGGCGGCGTAACCGAGGCCATCGACAAGGCGGCCAGCCTCGCCGGTATATCCAGCTACGACCTGGTGGACGTCAACGTAGAGGTCTTCCGCATGTTCAACCAGCAGATCAGGAGGATCATCGATCCCCTTCTAGTGGGCGACGGGGGCGCCTCCGCGTTTGCCGATATCCGCACGCTGCTCGCCTTGTCCAGGGAACCGGACGGGGTCGACGACCCGTTCGGGGCCTTCCGAGGCGTCGAGCTGCTGCGAAGGCAGTCCCTGCCCTCGGGGACCGGCGAGTCCCAGGAGGAGGCCCTCCCCGGCTTTCCCCTGACCGTGAATCCACCAAACCTCTACTACCTCTATGTCGGACCTTCCCCGTAGGTACTGGAGGCTCCTAGTCGTCCCGTTGGCCGCGATCGCGGTGTTCGTGGGGGCATACTTCACTTTCTATCGGGGCGGTTACGACCCTCCGCCCGAGGTCCGGCTCCCCCTGGACCGGATCAACGTGCCCTCTTCCAGTTTCAAGGGATTCGTCGACGAGCCGTCCATAAAAGAGGGCCTCTTCGTTGTGGACGCGGCGCACCGCAACAGCTACTCGGCGGGTGAGCTATCGACCCTCCTGGCCAGAGTCGTGGATCGAGGCTACTCAGTCGAGTTCATGGGCGACCTTAACAGGCTCGACTCCCTGTTCCCGTTCGCTTCGAGCCAGAAGGTACGGATGCTCGACGAGGCACTAACGGGCGCCGATAGTCTTGTCGTCATCCTTCCCCGGGACTCGTACAGCGATGCGGAGGGGGCCATCGTTGAGCGCTTCGTCCGAAAGGGTGGAAGGCTTCTCCTGATCGGCGACCCTTCTCGCCGGAACGACATAAACAGCCTGGCGAAGAGGTTTGGGATCTCATTCCAGCCAGACTTCCTGTACAACCAGGTGGACTTCGACCTCAACTTCCAAGACATCTTCATACGGGACTTCCGCCAGGACGACCTGACCAGGAACCTCGGAGAGATCGTCTTGTATGCCGCCAGCTCCATCAGGTCTTCGGAAGGCGCCCTCGCCTTCACCGACTCCAACACACGCTCCTCCATCGCCGAGCGTCCCGAGATCTACTTCCCCATGGTCAGGAGCGCCGACGGCCGCGTGGTGGGGATTTCAGACTTGAGCTTCATGATTCCTCCGCAGAACGCCGTGGCGGACAACGACCAGCTAGTCTCCAACATCGCCGACTTCTTGACGACCAGCGAGAGGAGCTTCGACCTTCACGACTTCCCCTTCTTCTTCAGATCCGAGGTTGACGTTTTGGTGGGAAGGGCGTCACTCATCAGTACTGCCACCGACCTCAAGAACCTGTTGTCCTCCTTCGAGATAGATGCGGAGCTTCGCGGCGTCGAGGACCTGAACGCCGACATCGTGTTCCTGGGACTTTACGACGATTCATCGGATGTGGTGCAATACCTCCACGTGGCCGGCATCGAGGTGGACGAGGCTATACGGACGCCTTTTACCAAGGACATCTCCCGGGATGGGACGGCGATCGTGCTGCTGCACAGGACAAGGGACAGACACGTCCTTGTGCTGCTGGGCTCATCTGAGGACGCGCTCGCGACCGTCGTGGCCCTGTTCGGCACCGGTGGCTTCAGGGCCGGTCTTGTGGATGAGCTTGTGGGGGTTTACAACACCAGATGAGACAGAAAAAGACCTTCTGGCCGCTCGGCGCTATCGTGTTGTTGATGCTCCTCGCGGCTTGTGGCGACTCCGACCAGGATGACGCACCCGTTTTCGCGGCCCCGTCTCCGACGCCCACGGTCCTGGTGGTGCCCCGCGACAGGCAGGTTGGAATACCGAGCCCTACCGCTGTTCCCGAGGAGGACCGCAGGCTGGCCCTGGACTTCGCCGTAGGGCATCGCGGTCTGACCCGTGACTGGGACCGCCTCCACGCCGACTTCGAGCGCTGGAGGCAGGCCCAGGTCGCCTGCGACGCCAGCTCCGCAGAGGTATCCCTAAGGCAGTTCGCCGGCGCCTTCGTCACCATAAGCGGAGGGGCCAGTGGGCTCCCGCGAGGGCCTATCGTGCGGGACCTGGCAGATGGCGTAGCCTCTGCCGCCGAGCGGGAGGAGGAGGCCCTTCGGCAGCTCAGGGACAACTGGCGGCCCGGAGATAACAGCCTGTTCCATGGCGTCGACCTGGAGCGAGCGGCAGCATCCGCGGTCCGGAGGCAGATAGAGGACGGGGTCGACGACCTTCGAGCCCGGACCGCTGCCTCTTCCAGGGAGCTGCTGAATGCCTTCTCTTCCACGTTCGAGGAGATAGGGTCCGACTGGGACGACTTTCACCGGGCCTACGACGCTCTTCGGGCCGATGAGCCGGCTCTTTCGTCCATTGAGACCGCCGCACGCCTGAGCGCCCTGGTGGACCAGTTCAGCGCCATTACTGAAGCCATTCGCGACCTGACGACGTCGGATACGACACGCGCCATCGCGCTGGCCCTCTCGCAGGCCGCCCAGGATGAGGACCTGGCCTTGCGCAGGCTGAGGGGCACCTTCCAGAAGCCCGATGCGCGCTCCGCAGGGGTGCCCGCCTCAACGGACCAACAGGAGGACGGAGAGACGGATGGAACCGCGTCTGAGCCGACGCAAGCCGAGACGCAAGTCGAGACGCAGGCCGAACTGGTGGCGGGCGACCCAACTCTCTTCGACGCTTTCGACGCGCAGCTCGTCCACAGCAACACGCTAAGGGGCCAGGCCGCCGACGACCTGACCGCGGTGATAGGCGGGAGCTCGGCCGCGAACCAGGCCGCGGTCGAGGCGTTTGCAGAAGCGTACGACCTGCTGTCACAGCAGTGGGACCGGTTTCACGCGGGCTACGATGACTGGCGCGCCAGCGACGGCGGCTGCGACCGCGAGGCGATTGTCACCGCTCTAGGCGAGTTTTCCCTTAGACTTGGGGCCCTCGCTGACGAGGTCCGCGTTCTGCCACGCGCGACCTTTCTACGGCCTCTGGGAGAGCTCTTCGTCGCTGCCGTCGAGCAAGAGCACGACGCTCTGCGTGCGCTGCGCAACGCGTGGCGCCCCTTCGATTCCACCGTATTCACCGCCTTTGACGACGAGCGGGCCGCGGTAAACAGACTCAGGCGTCAGGTGGCCGCAGGAGTCCAGGACCTCCTGCCCCGGTACGCCATCTCGGCGGAAGAGGTCGAAAGCGGGAGCTCGACCGGCCGGTAGTCCGGGACGTGCACGGTCCTGTTTCGATGCCTCGCCCCGATATTCCGGCGGCCTGAGCCCTTCTTGCCGCTCTCCCCAGTCCGACGAGCTCCCAATGAAGGGGGGTCGATCTCACGGTGACCGGTTGATGGTCATCGTGACGACGGGGAGGCCCCACTCCCCCAGCGCCCAGGTGTGCGCACGTTTCCTCCGACAGAGTTGGGGGCTCCCACGGGTGTCAACTTGGGCGGCATCCGTTTATCTATTGTCGTGTCCGGGTCTGCGAGCCGGTCCCTTCGCCGGTCGCGCCAGGCATCACCACGCCCAGGAGTCGAGGACGGGCGCTAGTCCATGGACAGTCTCAAGAAAAACCACCTCGTCCAGTTTGCCGGTGTCAGCTTCGGCATGCTGACCGCCGTTGGACTGGTCCTCGGCTTTGTCCTGTCTAGCAAGATACGGTTCTACGCGGTGGATGACCTGGATGCGAGCGTCGTCGGAGACGGCCGCCCCGGCAAAGAGGACCTTGCAAAGGCAGGCGCTGGGTGATCGAGGCAATAGTCGGCGCATTCGCCATCAGCTACGGATTCCTTACGCTCGTCGTATGGAGAGGTTGGAGAATGATTGTCGCCCAGCGCCGTCAGCTCCAGTCCGTCAACGCCCAGCTGGCCGACAGGGGGAGCCAGATCAGGGACTCAAACCAGCGCCTCATGGTGGAGATCGCCGAGCGCAAGCGGGCCGAGGCCGCGGCGCGGACGGCCCGCGAGAAACTGGAGTCCAGGGTCAAGGAGCGCACCGACGAGCTGTCGAAGACCAGCAAGAACCTTCGGATCGAGGTCGCCGCGAGGGAACGCATCAAAGAGCAGTTCCTCCAGGCCCAGAAGATGGAGGCGATCGGTCAGCTGGCAGGAGGAATAGCCCACGACTTCAACAATCTCCTGACCGCCATCATGAGCTACGCGCAGCTCGGCATAATGAAGCTATCTCGCGGAGAGCGTGCGGAGGACTATTTCGAGGGGGTACAGACCGCGGCCGAGCGAGCCTCACACCTGACGCGGCAGTTGCTCGCCTTCTCGCGAAGACAGGTCATCGAGCCGCGCGTGGTGAACCTCAACGATCTGGTCCTGGATGTGGACAAGATGCTGCGCAGGCTCATCGGCGAAGATATCGAGCTGGTCTTGCTGCCGGCTGCGGACCTTGGAGAGGTGAAAGTAGACCCCGGACAGATGGAGCAGGTCGTCTTGAACATGGCCGTGAACTCGCGGGATGCTATGCCACACGGCGGCAAGATCGTGATCCGCACGTCCAATTTCACCGTCGAGGAGGGATCCGACACGCCGCAGGCTTCCGGCCGACAGGTGGTGCTGTCGATCAGCGACACGGGCGTCGGGATCGAGGAAGACGTCAAGCCACACATCTTCGAGCCCTTCTTCACCACCAAAAGCGCGGGCAAGGGCACCGGTCTCGGGCTCTCGACCTGCTACGGAATTGTCGATCAGAATGGCGGCCACATCGAGGTCAAGAGCGAGCCGGGACGTGGCACGACCTTCGACATATTCCTGCCCAGGGTGGACGAGCCTGCGGGCTCGCTGCCGCTTCGGGACGACCCAGGCTGCCTGCCGCTAGGCAACGAGGCGGTATTGCTGGTCGAGGACGAGCCTCTGGTGAGGGAGGTGACTTCTGCAGTGCTGAGGGAGCAAGGCTACACCGTGCTGACCGCCGCCAACGGCCACGAGGCGCTCAGCATCGCCCGGCACTACAAAGACCAGGAGATCCATCTGCTGCTGGCCGATGTCGTCATGCCGCTCATGGGCGGGCGGGAGCTGAGCGAGCAGCTTAAGGAGCTACACCCGGAGACGAAGGTGCTCTACACCTCAGGCTATACCGACGACATGATGGTGAACTACGGCTTCCCGGGGCCGGCGAGCGAGTTCGTCCAGAAGCCCTTTACGCCGGCGGTGCTGGCGCGGAAGGTGCGTGAGGTGCTGGAGAAATAGGTGCGGGCAGGACGGGCCTAGCTCTGCTGAGGCCTGGGCACCTCTATGGTGTCCCGGGACTCCATGAAGACCCAGTGGCTCTCCATCCCGCCCAGCTCGATGCGGTCCCAGTTGGTAAGCAGTCTCGGCTCGTTCCCTACCTCGTCGCCGTTGACGAAGGTGCCGTTCTTGCTGCCCAGGTCGGAGATCCAGAACCCCTCGGAGTCCTTACGGATCGCAGCGTGCTGACGCGAGACCCCGTCGGCATCGATCTCGATATCGTTGAACTCGGAGCGGCCGATCATGGTCATCCCTTCCGTCAGGGGGATCGAGTCCCCGTCGTTGGTGCCTCCCCTGACGAACAGGACGGCCTGTGGACTTATGACCATGCTGTGCCCCTACCGGTACTCTTTTCCATCGACCCGTTTCGAGCACTACGTCGAGCGGTTCCGGTCCTTGGCGGGAGTAAAGATGGAGCCTTCGGGGAATACGGGAGGCCCGCGCCGCCTCCTCAGGGCGGACGCGACGAACCTTCCGGAGACTGCGCCCACCACGAGGGCGGCCGCGGCCCCGAGCGAGAGTCCTCTGAGGAACTGTCTCCTGGAATAACGCCCTTTCGTTCCGCTTGGCCTGTCCATCTCCACCTGCCTTCGCCGCCGTTCCCATCTTAGGGGAGGCGGTCGGTGCGTGAGTCGGCAACAATTATATCCGAGGGACCCAGGACGGGCAATATCTCCCAACTAAGCTTCGTCGGGGATCCGTGGCGAACTCTAACCCCAGCCGACACGGACCTCGAAGTGGTGCTCTCTCACCCGGTCCTCTCTCGGTGGGAGCAGAGGACGGGGTGAGACGTCCACCGGTGCGTGAAGCCGGACCACCGATGTCATTCCGAGGAGCCCTGTGTAGCCCACGACTTGGAGACAGTTTCGGGGCGACGAGGAATCTGGGGAGGCGGGGCGATGACGTGCGTCGTAACGGTCATCCCCCCCAGATTCCTCGTCGAGCACTCCTCGGAATGACAGATCTTGGGGGGCGGGACTACCTCTGGCCGCGGGCGCCGGCCGGTCAGAAAACGAGCTGAGTCGATGCCATCGTCAGTTCTTCCTACGGGGCATGACCTAATCGACCCACGGCAGGAGAGTGATCCCATAGTGGCAGGTGTAGGCGACCATGATCCCCTTCAGCATCTTGCCGACCAGGACGACACCCAGGAACCTGTGAAGAGGGAACCTGACCGCGCCAGCCGCGATGCCCACCACGTCGAACACGGGGTTGGGTATGACCGAGACCGCGAATATGACCAGGGTACCCCTTCGCTCCATCCACCCCTTGACCTTCGCGTAGGCGCGGTGTCGCTCCACGACGCTTCCGCCACCGTACCCGACCGCATAGCCGGACACCTCTCCTATGGTCTCCCCTAAGCCGGCGAGTATGCCGATTACGAATGGGCTCAGTAGGACGCTGGCACCACATACGGAGATAAGCCCGGGCACCGGCAGTACCATCGAGACGCTTCCCAGCAGGCTGAGCAGGAACACGCCGGGATAGCCGACGGTCTCGATGTTGGCGATGTATCCCCTGAGGGACCAGACGGCGGCGATCATGCCCACCGCAGCCAGAAGCACCACCAACTGCACCCGGCGGTCGTGCCTGGACCACAGGCGCCTCAGGCCGGCGACGCTTGTCAACGCACCAAGGCGCATGGGCACTGCTCCCGCTAGACCCTTGACTGCTATGGGTGGCGGCTACCGGCCGGACAGAAATTCGAGAACGGCCGAGTTGAACGCGGACGCCTTCTCCATGTGCGGCCAGTGGCCGCACTGATCGAAGACATGGAGCCGGGCTTGAGGTGCCACCTGCTGGGCCCTGTACGCATGGGAGACCGGTATGATCCGGTCCTGCGCGCCCCAGACCAGCATCATCGGCGGCGCCGGAATAGGCTTTGCCAACGTGGTGCGCCGCGGGCCCATCGGCGTCATCGGCGGCTCCGGGACCGGGATTCAAGAGGTTACCACCCTGATTCACCGTTGGGGCTCCGGCATCTCTCACGCTATAGGCGTCGGCAGCCGGGACCTTTCCGATGACATTGGGGGCATCTCGGCCTTTCAGGCGATCCAGGCGCTGGAGGCCGACCCGGCGACGTCGGTCATACTCGTCCTGTCCAAACCACCGGGCGCCGAGGCCCTGGCCAGGCTCAATGAAAGGCTAGGCCGGTGTTTGAAGCCCGTTGTCACCTGCTTCTTCGGCACAGGCCGCGGTGCTGATCTAAAAATGGACCCTCCCGGCGGCAAGAATAATATCGAGGTAACATATGATTTGGACGCGGCTGCCTTGGCCGCCCTAAGGCTTAGCGGCGACGGGGAACTGGCCAACAACCAGGCTACTTGGCCGGCCGATACCGAGTTGATTCAGCAGGAACGCGCCTTGCTGATGCCGGGCCAAATGTTTGTCCGCGGAGTGTTCGCCGGCGGGACCTTTTGCTACCAGGCCCAGCAGGTGATGCGGGATGCCGGTTTCGCCGTCCTCTCCAACGAGCCTCTGGAAAAGGGCATGCAGCTGGCGGACTCACGGCGAAGCACCGGACATACGCTGCTGGATATGGGAGCAGATGAGTTCACCCAAGGGCAACCCCATCCGATGGTGGATTCGTCACAGCGGGCCGAGAGGA
>JADFHV010000093.1 GCA_022566975.1 Chloroflexota bacterium | reverse complement strand
GCTCGACATCGAAAGTGTCTAGCGCCGCACCGGCGATTGTCCGGCGTTCTAATGCCCCGATCAAGGCCGCCTCGTCTACGATGGGCCCCCTAGAGATATTGACCAGGTAGCTGGTGGGCTTCATCAAGTTTAGCTCCTTGGCGCCCACCAAACCCTTGGTACGGTCGCTGAGGCGAACGTGAATGGAAACAATGTCCGACTCCCGGAACAGGTTGTCTTTGTCCACGTAAGTGGCTTGGCATTCGACGGCGCGTTCGGGAGTCAGGTTCTGGCTCCAAGCGATTACCTTCATGTCGAAGGCGTTTGCCAACACCGTTGTCCGGATGGCCTTCGACAGATGAGGCGAGCTCCAGCAGACGCTTGTCGTCCAAAGGCCTATCGCAGACCTCGTTTCCCGCTACGAGGCCCCCCACGACGGCCGCCGAGCTGCTGCCGAGACCCCTGTCCAGCGGTATCTCATTCCGGCAGGCCACGCTTGCCTCGGGAACGGGTAGACCGGACTCTTCGAAGGGCATGCGAAAGCACCGCGCCACCAGGTTCTCCTCTGTCTGCGGTAGAGTGTGCTCTCCCTCGCCGGCGACTTCGATGCCCGACTCCCCGACCCGCACGGTGACGGAGTTCCATATGTCCAACGCCATACCGAGGCAGTCGAACCCGGGGCCCAGATTGGCCGAGGTGGCGGGGACTTTAACGGTAACGTGTTGCCTCATGTCGATAACCCGTCGGAAGTATAGCACCGGGCTTTCAGGCGGGGTAGTCAGCGCTAGGATGGGTCTCCTGGTAGAATTCCAGAGACCCTGTGAGCCATGCTCGACCGATCAAGCGCGCCGCCCGACGATTCAGACCACCGAGCAGAAGACCCGGCAGCCGAGATTCGGGTCGAGACTCTCGACCTGCTGGACTTCCAGGCTATTCGCCGGCGGCTGGCGGACCTTACCTCTTTCTTCGGCGCGCGGCGGCTCGCGCTGGGACTGACACCGTCTCACGATCGAGACGAGGTCGAGCGTCTCCAGCGCGAGACGGCAGAGGGGCGCCTCCTGCTCGAGGAGGTGGGTGGGGTCGGTCTTTACGCGGACTCGGACATCACGGAGGCCCTAGCCCGCGCCGAGCTCGAGGGCGTACTCACCGGGTCTGAGCTGCTTGCCGTGGCGCAGGCGCTTGAGGTCCAGGCGAGGGCCCAGGCCGCGGTGCGGCGGGCCGGCGAGCGCGTGCCGATGTTGGCGGGCCTCGTGGCCGGCATCCCGGACCTCGATGAGCTGCGGACACAGATCGACCGTCGCATCGGCGCGAGCGGCGAGGTCGTGGACGACGCGACCCCCGCGCTGAGGGCCATCCGAGGCCAAGTGCGGCGGGCGTACGAAGAGGTAACGCAAGCGCTGTCGAGCGTCATCCAGTCGTCGACGGGTCGGGAAGCGCTTCAGGACCAGGTCATCTCCGTCCGCGGCGACAGGCTCGTCGTCCAGGTCAAGACCGAGATGCGCCAACGTATCCCAGGCATCGTTCACGACGCGTCCAATACGGGCGCAACCCTGTTCATGGAGCCCTTCGCCACCGTGGAGCTGTGCAACGCCTGGCGCGAGGTGGTCCTGGAGGAGGAGAGAGAGGTCGCCCGGGTGCTTCGCGACCTTTCGACGCTCGTCGGTGCGCTGGCCACGGACATACGCCGCGGCGCCGAGCTGGTCGCGAGCCTGGACCTCATCCTCGCCAGGGGACAGCTCAGCACAGAGATCAAAGGCGTGCGACCGCTGGTCGCCCGTACGGTGGCCTCGCCGGACCCGGCGCCGGAGGTGGTACGCCTCCTCAACGCCAGGCATCCCCTGCTCGGGGAGTCTGCCGTTCCCATAAACATGACCATCGGTCCAGACTGGACAACCCTGGTTATCACGGGGCCCAATACCGGCGGGAAAACGGTGGCCATGAAGACGCTGGGGCTGCTGTCGCTGATGCACCAGTCCGGACTCCACATCTCGGCCGACGAGGGGAGCTCGCTGCCGATCTTCGACGGTGTCTACGCCGACGTGGGGGACCAGCAGAGCATCGAGCGGTCGGTCTCTACCTTCAGCTCTCACATGCGCCGGGTGATCGACATCCTGGAGATCGCGACGCCGTACTCTCTCGTTCTGCTGGACGAGCTGGGCACCAGCACCGATCCAGAGGAGGGCTCGGCCCTGGCCAAGGCGATCCTGTCCTATCTGGCGTCAAGAGGGATCGCCTCCGTGGTGACGACGCACCACCGAACGGTCGCCGCCCACGCCGAGGCCACGCCCGGCATGATGAACGCCAGCGTCCGGCTGGACGCGTCCACGCTGGAACCGACATACCAGCTCACCACGGGCATCCCCGGCCGGAGCTATGCCATGTCCGTGGCTGCCCGCCTGGGACTGCCGCCGGAGATCATGGAGAGCGCCGAGTCGCTGCTGGAGCCCCAGCACCTGCGGTTCGAGGACTGGCTCAACGAGCTGCAGGACCAGCGGGACCAGCTCCAGCTACGGCTCCAAGAGGCCGAGGAGGCGCGAGGCCGGGCGGCCTCCATCAGAGAGCAGCTTGAGGCCCAACTCGAGCACGTGGTGGAACATCGGGACGACATCCTGGACAGTGTCCGACGGGAGCTAATGACGCGGAACGAGGAGGTCAGGCGCAAGCTGCGCCGTGCCGAGGCCGCCCTGTCCTGGAACGCGCCTCAGGGCAACGTTGCGGAGGCGAGGGCCCGGACCGAGAAGGTGCGGCAGGAGCTGGAGGCGCAGACGCTGCCCGACGCGCCTCTGCCCAGAAGGAGAGAGCCAGCACCACTGTCCGAGGGCGACAGGGTGTATATCCGGGGCCTGAACCTGGAGGGCACGGTCGCTTCCCTTCCCGAGGGTGTCGAGGAGGCCGAGGTAAACGTAGGGAACGTGCGGCTACGCGTAGAGCGGACCAGGCTGTCGCGCGTCGAGACGCCATCGGAGGAGGCTCCGGAGGTGGGTGTCGGGGTCGATCTCGGGCCGGCCCTGGACACCATGGAGCTCGATCTTCGCGGGATGCGCGTGGAGGAAGCCCTGGTGCACCTGGAGGAGTTCCTCGACAAGGCGCTGCGAGACGGGCTCAGTTCGGTGCGCATCATTCATGGGCGGGGCACCGGCGCGCTGCGGGAGGCCGTCAGGGACCATCTGGAGCGGCACCCGCTGGCGAGGTCGTATGCGCCGGAGTCGCCGGACCGTGGTGGCAACGGCGCCACCAGTGTGGAGCTGGCGTGATCCGTCAGCGGGTCAGGACCGTATGTCGGGCGCCGCGGTCTTAGCGTCGGTCGCGCTGTCTCTCCTGGCGACGATGGCGTGTGGCGGCTCGTCACAGGCGGCCTCCGTGACCATCGGCGACGCGGCCTTCCGGGTAGAGGTCCTCACGACACCAGAGCAGCGGACCCGGGGACTTTCGGGCCGGGACAGGCTCGAGCCTGAGTCCGGTGCCCTCTTCGTGTACCAGCCGGGTGGCGCCGGGTCCATCTGGATGAAGGGGATGCTTTTCGACCTGGACCTTGTCTGGATAGGTGAGGACTGCACAGTGGTGCATATTACCGAGAAGGTGCCTCAGCCTGAACCGGGGACGCCTGACGCGAGGCTGCCCAGATATCGGCCGTCCGTGCCGGCGAGCTACACGATCGAGATCAACGCCGGCGACGTGGAGCGATCGGGCATCAGAGCCGGAGACGAGGTGCGTTTTTCCGGCTTCACGGTCCAGGGACCCGGCTGCTGAAGGCCCGCTGATGATGACGCATGGGCGTTGGGCACATACCAACCGTTACCCAGAGGCCGCCAGTGATGAAAATGCGTGCCCTCGTGCAATCGTAGGGGCACGGCGCGCCGTGCCCCTACCCACAGGACGCAGTGCTAGTCCCCTGCTGACCAGGCCCAGCGGATGCCTTTTGCGCTGCTCCCTCGGGTGTGACCATCAGAAGCAGGGAAGGAAGGACGGCCAGGGACGAGACCAGCGCCAGGAAGATCATGATGGACGTCAATATTCCATAGGATGCGAACAGGGGCATGGGTGCGAAGCCCATGATGGCGAAGCCGATGATGCTCGAGGCCGCCGATCCCACCAGGGCAATCCCAGTTCCACGGGCCGCCTGCCTCAACGCCCCCATCTTGTCCGACGCCCTTTGGAGCTCCTCCCTGAACCGCTCCGTCATGTGGATCGAGTAATCGATTCCTATGCCTATCGAGATGGCGCCTATCGTCGCCGTCACGTAGTTCAGGCTGAAGCCCATCAGGTACATCAGGCCGTAGAGCCATGCCACCACCAGCCCGACGGGGACTATCGTAACCACCGCGTAGCGGGCGGAGCGCATGACCAAAAGCAGCAGCACAAAGGTCCCAACAGCGGCGATGGGCAGAGACTTCTGGAGCGTTCGGGTAGTTGCGTCGAGCTGGGCCTCGCGCGCGAACGGGGAGCCGGTCACGCCAACCCGGGTAATGGAAGGGCTGTCCCTTAGGGGGGCCATGCTCGCGTTGAGCTCCAGCCGCGCCGACGCAACCGTGGCCTGCTCCCGGCTGTCCGGAATCCCCACGGTAAGAGTCGCCACATCCTCTTCGATGCCGGACGGGTCGTGGAACAACACCGCTCTTACCTGGCCGGGGTCGAACATGAGCGTCTCTCGGTCCAGGGGCACTCCGTGCTCCTGGATATAGTCATAGGTGGCTCTCAGCTGCTCCCTTGAGTCTGGAAAGCCGTCGCCGTCTGAGTCCGTTATCTCTATGCTGGTAGCCTTCTCCACCTGTCCGCGAGCATAATCGCTCTCCGTGATCTGCCTCAGCAGGCTCAGCACGTTGGTCCTGATGTCGACCTGACCGGTCGCGTCCCTGGCCACGTATGGATTCTCGGACAGCCCATCGGCGAACCGCTGCACGGCGGAGAGCGCCGCTGGATCGGTCAGATCGCCCTTGATATAGATGATGCCGGGCTCGCCGCTCCGTTCGCTAACGTGCTCGTCCAGCTTGTCCAGGCTGACCACGAAGTCCGAGCTGTTGTCGAGGAAGTCACGGGGATCAAACGTCGGTTCGAGTCGGAGGGCGAGGACTACAGCCGCAGCGGTCACGCCGGCGGTGGCCAGCAGGACGACGGGTGCGAACCGAGCCAGGAAACCGACAGCGCCCTCCACCAGCGACGTGCGCTGGGCGTCCTGCTGGATGGTCTCTGCGACGAGACCGGGCTCACCCGCTCGGTCATCCGGGGACGGTCGGCGCCGGCGAAGCACCATTACGGGCACTCCGACGAACCCGGCGACTGTCGCACCTATGACAGCGAGCCCGGCAATAGGGCTGACGGCGACCAGGAAGATGACCCCTGCGCCGGAAAGGGCTGCGACACCCATGCCGTTAACAACCGTGTTGATACGACCAATCCTGGAGGGTGAGCGCCTGCTCGCATCCCGAAGCCGGTCGATTCTCGACATCGCCAGTGGGGCGACCACTCCCAGGACTATGAACGACGAGGCCACCGCTATGGCCGCGGCGACGCCGAAGTGTATGACCTGCTCGATTCCGGAGGATGTGTTGGAGAGGAACGCGATGCTGTCACTGAACATGGCCAGCACCAGCGCTCCCATGACACCACCGAGACCGATCCTGAGGGCTCGGCCTGGAGTGTAGCCCAGGGCTCGCTCCTCCTGGTAGCGCCTCAGCGCGTGTACCGCGAAGTCAACCCCCAGCGAGATCATGGCTATCGGGACGATAAGCTCGATGATCAGGCCTCCCTCGATGCCCACCAGGGCGGTGATTCCCTTCAGCCAGATCATCAGCACGCCCAGTCCCGCTCCGGTCAGCGCCATCGCCCAATACGAGCGTAAGCTGAGGCCGACCACGAGCACCGCGGCTACAACGGTGAACATGATGAAGGTGCCTGCGACCTGTCCCTCATCGGCGGACTCGAGGTTTAGGTCTATGGCGATCCCCCAGAGACGGTAGTTTTGCTCGCCTCCGCGCAGGCGCCTCTGCACATTGCGATTGAACTCCTCTTTATCCTCAACAACATCCCCACCGCCGACGGCGATGCTGAGGGTACCCCCGCCCAGCTTCTCGTTATCTGCCAGCACGGGGAACACCAGGGCGGGAGACGTCCACCAGACTATCTCTCTGCCCTGGACGACCCGCCGGTCACCCCGCGCCTTGACCGACAGCGAGTCCGCCAGGCCGGCTGTTTTGGGATTCGACAGCACTCGATGGACCGCCACCTTCACCTGCTCGTCCGTGGCTAGATCCAGTGAGGGTGCCAACGCCGGGTCCTTGAGGAACACGGCCTGCACGGCGTCGGCGATGGTCGTGACCCCCACTATGGGACGGTTTGTATCCAGGTCGAATGAGCTATAGAGGTATGGCTGCGACGGAAGAGCCTCTGGCGCGAGCTCGCCGCGGCCATCAGCCTCGAGTAACCTCCGTGTGTTCAGATAAAGCTCCCAGAGGGCCCCCTGGGTCAGGATGTCACCGGTCGGAGACTCCGCGATGAACGCCGCCGCGTGAACGCTCGCGGCGAACCGCTCGTCGATGTCGTCCCGTAGCTCAAACACTTCGCCCCCGGGGTCCTGAGAGGCCTGGCCCTCAGGCGCCATGGTCAGGAGCGGAACGATCAGAGACAGGGTAATTACCGCGGCGCCGACTATGATCCAGCCAGAATGTCGCTCCAGCCAGCCGGCTACCCTCTTGGACCTATCCTCTTTCTGCATCGCTAGAGCTCCTGTCCTGCAGGGTTCCCGCAACCCCGTCGAGAGGACCTCGGTGTTCCGTATGCGCTACGAGACTAACGCAGCCGTTATTCTTAGAAGTGACTATTCACTACGCATATAGTCTCTCCGAGACCCCTGTTTGCACATCGGCAGAAGGGTCGATTTTCGGCCCGGCCGAGAGTCCCGGATCCGATCATGCCGTCGGACGATCAGCCTCATCCTTCGTTGGCATGAGTCGCCTCATACGCTCAGTGTGTACCCGGTTCCCCTGCCCACGCAGCCTCGCTGAGAAACCTGCCGATGCCCTCCAGCTCCCGGGCGCCGAACTGGTCGCCCAGGCCCAGAAGGTGGGTCACGTCGATGATCGCGCCGATGGCCATAAACAGCCACGCCGAGGTATTGGGGTCCACGTCGTCCCTCAGGCTTCCATCGGCCCTACCCCGCCGGTATAGCTCCTCCACCATACCCTTTGTCTGCATGTAGGCTTCCTTTACGATTCCTATCGCTTCCGGGTCCGTCGATTCCGTCAGCGTCCGGAAACGGAGGGTCAGGTACTCGGGGCGACGCATCATCTCCTCGTAGTACCAACGGCCCAGGCGCTGAATGGCCTCTTGGGGCTTTTCGCTGGTCTCGACGATCCGCGACCAACTCCCAACGATATTTTCGCGGCACTGACTTACGGCCTGTATATAGAGGTCCCGCTTGCTATCGAAGTAGCGGTAGATCGTCGGCTCCCCGATCTCCGCCGCCGCGGCCCGCGCGGCCGGAGTCGACACCTTCGGCACGCGCGTCGGTTCCATGCTCGGGCTCTTCTTCGCGCCGGGCCCGGTGACCGATTACGCATCGGCAATGACGAGTGACACCCAGGCCTACGCGACCTTCTTCCACGCAATGCTTCGCCGCGGCGTGTACCTCGCCCCGTCGCAGTTCGAGTGTACCTTCGTCTCGCTCGCCCACAGCGACGCCCAGATCGACGCCACCATCGCCGCCGCCCAAGAAGCCTTCAACGAGGTCGCCACAAAACTTGAGATTCCTAAACCCTGAACCCTGAACTCTGAACTCTGAACCCTGAACCCTGAACCCTAAATACGAAACCGGATGTCAGACGTGGATCAGCCACCGCGAATGGACACGGGCATCGAGGAGCATCTGGCGGCGCTCAAGACCGTCCGCAGCGCGAAGCGTGTGTTCTCGCTTCTCGTCGTGGTGTCGCT
>JADFHV010000092.1 GCA_022566975.1 Chloroflexota bacterium | reverse complement strand
CTCATCGTCCGGTCGGCCGATGCCTGCCGGTCGTCGCCGGCGGTGACGACGGTGGCCAGGATCTCCGATGCGCCCCAGCCGAATATGTCGCCGCACTGCTCAGCCACGGACGTTTCGTCGCCGGTGATGAGCACCGCGTCCAGCATCTCGTCGGTCCAGCCGGTCTCGAGAGACCCGAGGAAGCCTGCGTCGGCGAACATCTGCGAGTAGAAGAGAGTCGATGGGTAGGTCCCAAGCTGCTGCCTGGCCCCCTCGCGAGCGGCGGCCGGGTCCTGGTGTACGCAGATGGGGGCGTGGACGATGAGAGGCGGGGCGGGACGCCCCGCGCTCTCGGCGCCCGCCTTTAGCGCAGGAAGCGCTGTGTCACGCAGATACTGATGAGGGCAGACCCAGCTTATGGCCCCGTCCGACTGGGCGCCGCACACCTCGAACGATCTCTCCCTCAGGGCCGACGCCATCACGGGTACATCCACTGGCTCCGGCAGGGTCGAGTGTGCCCGATAGTATCGCCCGTCGAAGTCTATGGTGCCGTCCTGGAGGAGGCCCTTGAGCACTCTGAGGTACTCGGTGAGGTGTCCCAGAGGTGCACGGAAAGGGGCGCCGAAGGTCGTCTCCATGCCCTGTTTGTGGCCCGGGCCGACACCAAGGCGGAACCGGCCCGGCGCGAGGTTGGCGATGACCATGGCCTGCTGCGCCGCGGCGACGGGATGCCTCGACCAGGTCTGGACGATAGAGGTCCCAAGGAGTATCCGCTCGGTCTGTGCCGCGGCCGCGGCGGCTACGGTCAAGGCGTCGCCGCCCGCTCCGCCGGAGGTCATCCAGGCCGCCTTCACGCCCATCTCCTCGGCCTTCTTGATCGCCGCCAACGCGGCGGTGGCGTCCCTAGCGGCAACGGCGATACCAATGGTGCCCTGCCCCATGGCGGAAACCTCCTCGGTGGCGTGGAATAGCGGCATTCGGCCCAGGCGGCAGTATAGCGCGGGCCTGTCGCCCGGCTCTGTCCCTGCGGTTTGGCATGGGCGACCGGCGGGTGTTAGACTCATGAACATGGAGGGTAACGACGCGCCCCCGGACAGCCTGATAGTCCACGAGATGCCGGAAGCAAAGCTTCCCACGATGGTCGTGGCTTTTGCGGGTTGGCCGGACGCGGCGGAGGCGGCCACCAGGGCTATCCGGTACATGGTCCGGAAGCTCCCCGCCACCAAGTTCGCGGAGATCGATCCGGAGGAGTTCTTCGACTTCACCCTCGTGCGGCCCCAGACCCGGCTGAACCGCCGGGGCGAGCGGACCATCCGGTGGCCGACCAACGACTTCTACTACTTCGCCCCGGAGGATGAGTCCGGCGGGCTCTTACTCTTCAATGGCACGGAGCCTAACCTCCGTTGGAGGGCCTTTTCCAACCTGATGCTCAGCGTTGCCGACCGGTGCGGCGTCGAGCTGGTCGTCTCGCTCGGAGCGCTGCTTGACGAGGTACCCCACACGCGAGAGCCCAGCGTGACAGGCCGGGCCACCTCGACCGAGCTCGAGCAGAAAGTGGAGTGGCTCGGCATACGAAACTCGAACTACCAGGGCCCCACAGGTATCCATACCGCGTTCATGGATGCCTGCGTCCGGAAAGGCCTTTCGCTGGCGAGCATCTGGGGCCACAGCCCGCACTACGTCAACACCTCCCCCAACCCAGCGGTCAGCCATGCGCTGCTGACAAAGCTGCAGAGTCTGGTGGACTTCGAGGCGGACCTGGAGGAGCTGCGCTTGGCTGGAGAGGCTTTCGAGTCTGAAGTGACCGAGAACATCTCCAAGGACACGGATATCGTCGCCTACGTCGAGCGCCTCGAGCAGCGGCACGACGAGGCCATCGAGCCGCCGGGCGACATCCCGAGCCCCGACGACATGGTGAAAGAGCTGGAGGACTTCCTCCGAAGCCAACGGGAGCGTCCCGAGGGCGGCGAGTAGCCTGCGCCGGCCCCCCACGGCTCGGACCCGTCGCTCACAGCCCGGCTCGCGCCGTAGCCCCCGCCGTCGGACGATTGCCTGAACGAGGCGGAGTGGAGTCCGGAGACGGGCGGTAAGGAGACCCATGGCTAGCAGCACATGACTCCGGCGAGTCCTGAGGAGAGGTGGCTGGACGTCCGGGGGCTGCGTCTGCACTACCGCGACTGGGGCGGCTCCGGTCGGCCGGTCGTTCTGCTGCACGGGCTCGCGTCCACGTGCCGCATCTGGGACTTCGTGGCGCCGATTCTGGCGAAGGGCTTCAGGGTCGTGGCCGTGGACCAGCGAGGCCACGGCGAGAGCGCCAAGCCGCAGGATGGCTACGACTTCGCCACGTTAGTAGAGGACCTACGCGGCTTCATCGGCGCGCTGGGTCTGGAAAGGCCCATCGTCGCCGGCCACTCCTGGGGCGCCGACGTCGCGCTGGAATATGCCGTAGCTCATCCGCAGGGCATCAGCGGCCTGTGTTTCGTGGACGGCGGGACCATAGAGGTCTCGTCCCGTCCCGGAATGACGCTGGAGAAGGCCAAAGAGGATCTGGCGCCTCCCGACTTCACCGGGGTGACGATCGAACAGCTCAAGGAGCGGGTGAAGTCCTGGCCGATGGGCGGAACAGTGACGCCGGAGCTGGCGGAGGTACGGCTCTCTAACTTCGAGATTCGCCACGACGGCACCGTCAGGTCGCGCCTGAGTCGAGAGAACCACATGCGAATCATCGAGGCGATGTGGGAGCATCGTCCGTCGCTCCTCTATCCTCGGGTCGAGTGCCCGGTGCTGCTCATGCCCGCCCGTCAGGACGGGGTAGACTCGCCGATGGCCCGCAGGTTCAACAGGGAGGAGTCCATAGCGGCGGCCACGAGACTGCTGCCCACAAGCAAGGCGGTCTGGCTGGAGGACAGCATTCACGATGTGCCTTTGCAGCGGCCGGAGCTGGTGGCAGAGGTTATCGGCGACCACGCCCGGGACGGTTTTCTCGGGTAGCCGTCGGGTGGATTGCGCATCGGCCTCAGACGCACGCACCCCTACCTAACGACCGTGGGGCGGGTTTCAAACCCGCCCCTACGCGATGGCAGATTGGCTCACGGTGCGCTAGAACAGCTTCCGGGTGGACTCGGCGTGCAGCTTGTTATGGCCGTTGGAGTCGGCTTTGGCGACGAGCTCTAGGAGCCCGGAATCCGGAGGGTCGTCGCTCTCTAACTCCTCCCCGGTCTCCTCGCCTGTCTCGATGCCCGTGGCCACCAGCGTGATGCTGACCCGGTTCTTGAGCTTCCGGTCCTGCACGACGCCAAACACGACCTTCGGCTGAGACCGGCTTGCGGCCCGTATGGCGTCGGCGACCTCGTGCACCTGCCCGAGGGTAAGGTCCTTGCCACCCTTTATGTTGAAGAGGACCCCTTGTGCCCCTTCGAGCGGTGCGTCGAAGAGGGGATTGGACAGCGCAGACATGGCGGCGTCCATGGCTGCGTGCTTGCCCTTGCCGTTGCCGACCGCCATGAAAGCGGCACCGGCGCCGGACATGATAGCCCTCATATCGGCGAAGTCCACGTTGATCAGCCCGGGTGCCGTAACCACGTCCGATATGCCCTGGACTCCCTGTCTCAGCGTCTCGTCGGCGAGCTGGAACGCGTGCTCAAGCGAGGCCTTCCCGTTGAGGGCGGGTAGGAGCCTGTCGTTATCTACCTGGATCAGCGTGTCCACTTTCTGGCGCAGACGTTCAATCCCTTCGAGGGCTACCATCTTTCGATGAACCCCCTCGAACGAGAACGGGAGCGTGACCACGCCGACGGTTAGCGCGCCCTGCCGCCTGCTCATCTCCGCCACGGCGGGAGCTGCGCCCGTCCCTGTGCCGCCGCCCATGCCGGCGGTGACGAAGACCATGTCGGCCCCCTCTAACATCTGAGCGACCTGCGCCTGGCTCTCTCTGAGGGCCTTCCGGCCGATCTCATGATCGCCGCCGGCACCGATGCCGTGGGTGGTCTTTGGTCCGATCGCGAACGTCGGCAGTCCCTTGATCTGGGCCAGTGCCTGGACATCTGTGTTGAGCGCCAGGAACGAAACGCCCTCGGGCCTGCCCTTTGACATTCTGAGCACGGCGTTCCCCCCTGCGCCGCCTACTCCGACCACCTTGATATTTACCGGGGACGTTTTTCTGTCCATGTCTCTGTTCCTCCTCTTGAATTCGGTGCAGTCGGGAGATCAGGCGGCCTGTGGTAACGCCAGCAGGTAGTAAGGGACATGCCACGTCCCGTCGGCCCCCATGTCAACGACGGCGCTTCGCCGCAGGACGGAGCTGACGATCCCTTGCGCGCCCGGGCGAGGGCCACCCCGGAGCGTACCCAGGTACAGCACCTGCTGCCCGGGGTTGACGGAATGGAAGCTGACGATCGCCTCCATCCGGACCGGTCTCGGAATACCCGGCATGTTGAGCTGTGCGTCTTCGGTCCTGGTCTTGGTCAACTGCATCACGCCCTCCCGCCCATGTCTTGTACAAGAGTTAGAACAGTTTAGAACAGAACATGTGATCGTGTCAAGATGTTTTAGGGCTGATTGAAAAGATGATTTGGCCGGTGCTACAATCACGCTGGCCGCGGACATGGGGGCTGGACCAGCTGCGACTAGGTCTCGAAGCTTGGGGGTCGACAGGAACGATGCGGCTTGATGGCAAGGTTGCCCTGATCAGTGGGGGCGCACGCGGTCAGGGAGCCGCCGAGGCGAAGCTCTTCTCGCGAGAGGGGGCTCGCGTCGTCCTGGGGGACGTGCTGGAGGACCTCGGGCGGCAGGTCGAAGCTGAGATCAACGAGACCGGCGGCGAAGCGCTCTTTGTCAGGCTCGACGTAACTCAGGAGTCCGATTGGGAGCACGCGGTGGCGGAGACCGTGGGACGCTTCGGCAAGCTCGACGTTCTGGTCAACAACGCAGCCATCCTTCGGTCGACGCCGATAGAGCACACCACGGTCGAGGAATGGGACACGGTGATGGCCGTCAACGCGAGGGGGGTTTTCCTGGGGACCAAGCACGCGATACCGGTGATGCGTGAGGCCGGGGGCGGCTCCATCATAAACATCTCCTCGACCGCGGGACTGGTAGGCAGTCCGCGAGGAGGCGTCTACGGGACATCGAAAGGGGCCGTGAGGCTCTTCACAAAGTACACGGCTATCCAGCATGCGGGGGATGGCATCCGGGCCAACTCCATCCACCCGGGTCCCATCGATACCGAGATGATAGCGGAAAGCATAGGGACTCCCGAGGGGCGGACTCGGTCGGAGGGACGGATCCCCGCGGGACGCGTGGGAACCGTTGACGACGTGGCCTACGGCGCCCTGTTCCTCGCCTCTGACGAGTCCTCATACATGACCGGCTCCGAGCTCGTCATCGACGGCGGCTTTAGCGCCCAGTAAGCGCTGCTCGGCACCGGTTGCACTCCCGCCTACGACCGCCGTACCGACGTCGATAAGATGGGTCCTGCGGCTACTCCTCCCAGCCTTCTCGAGCATAAGAAACAGGTCGCGTCGCTGTTGAGGCGTTCGCGGCTGGGACTGGTCGTCGATTTTGACGGCACTATCGCGGAGATCGCGCCAACGCCAGACCAGGCGGTCGTACCTGCTGACGTGATCGATACCCTGGAGCGGCTCTCCGAGGCCCTCGCACTCGTGGCGGTGGTGTCGGGCCGGGCTGCCCGTGACCTGGAGGCGAAGGTCGGTCTGGCAGGCGTGACCTATGTCGGCAATCACGGGGCCGAGTACCTGACGCGGGACAGGCTCGTCCTCGCCGAAGGCGCCGACGTATACGCGGACAGGATAGGCCGCGTATTGACCCGCCTGCGCGAGGTAGCCGACGGTCCTGGTCTCCTGTGGCAGGACAAGGGTCTCAGCGCCTCGGTCCACTATCGACTGGCCCCGGACCATGAGAGAGCCAGGGAGAGGCTCGCCGCAGCACTCGACTCGACCGACGGGGTGAGTGACCTGGAGGTTTTCTGGGGTAAGCTGGTGCTGGAGTTACGCTCGCCCCTGGGGCTGCACAAGGGTTTTGCGGTACGAAAGCTGGCACGCGAGCACTCCCTCGATGCCGTGCTCTTTCTAGGGGACGACACCACGGACGTGGATGGGATGCGCGCGGTCCGTCAGCTCGCCGGAGAAGGCGGCACGGCCGGGCTGGGGGTCGCCGTGCTGCACGAGGACTCGCCTGACGAGCTCCTGGAGGCTGCCGACTACAGCCTGAATGGGGTCGTGGAGGTCGGTGTTTTCCTCAAGTGGCTCGACCAATCGGCCGCCTAAGAGCCTCGACAAGGCCCTTCCTAAGTACCGCAGCCTAAAGGCCACGGCATCGCTCCCCGCCCGCCCTGATGCCGCGCCCTTCGGGGTGTGGTCGATACCTGCTAGCTACACCACAGGCTCAGGCGAGGGTTGGGGGCGGCTGCGGGACTGTGCCACACAGGTCTTTCAGCAGCGTGAGGAAGTGTTCCTTCTCGTTCTGCTGCGCGAGGTTGTAGTTGCGCCAGTCCTGGGGATAAGTCGGCCGAGCGGGAACTTCCGGTGTGGTGGTAGAATAAGTGGAAATCATGGCAGAGACATCACCTCTGTTATGGTTAGGGGGCGTCCGTGCCAACAACACTGGCGCTCCCGTCTGTCCCATAGTATAGGCGTTCGTGGGCCAAAAGGCAAGCTGAAACCCGCCTTTTTGTGGCCAATTTTCTTCGAGTATTGGAGGGGTGCGTCTACCGCTGATGCGGTCAGCAACCATAACGTAGCCTATCTAGCTTCGGTGACGGTTTCCGCTGCCGAATCTGGTGGGGTGTGCCGAGGGCGGGATTCGAACCCGCAAGACGGAATTCCGTCGGTGGTTTTAGAGACCACCGCGTTTGCCAAATTTCGCCACCTCGGCACGGTCACAGAGCGGTGCGCTTTAACTCACAAGGTCAGGGCGCGCCGTTCGTGTTCACCAGGGCGAGTCCTCCGCTGTTTCTGGCTCTTCGTAGGAGTAGTGGGCATAATCTGGTCCTTCGGTTCTGACGATGCCAGTAGTGTTCATCAAAGCGGCATTGATAGGGCGGCGCGAAGCATTTCGCATTCCACCCTCCGACAACGCGGCTATGATTTGATCGATATCTCTGTCGCCCCCCGACACTGTCAGATATTCCACGATGGCGTCTCCGACCTTCATGCCCCGGAACCGATACTTCCCAAAGGATGGGTCATCTCCTCCTATGAGGAGGTTTGCGCCGTCTGGCCCCCACTGTTCAATGAAGTGCGTCGAGTATGGAGTTCTACCGAAGCTCTGACGAGCAAAATCCCTGATGGCCACGTAGTGGCTCTCAGCAATACGGTAGTGAGCTGCGGCCTCCTGGACAGCGCGTTCAGCGTCTGCCAACCGCTTTTCTTCATGACGAAGGTCTGCAAGGATAGCCCTCACTTCGTAGTTTCTAACTGCAACCATTGTAGCGACCCCCAGAGATTAGACTGCGCTCACAGTGTAGGCGCCAGGAGGTTCATATGTCAACACAGTCAGGGGAAGTTGAAGTGGTGGAGGCCGCGATTATCTTGCGGGAACTCAGTGAGGCCCAGAGCGCATTGGAGACAGCGGAGCTTGAACTGAAGCGGGCGCAAGCCGGATGGAATAAACACAAACAGCGGGGTGAAATCCTACGTAAAGCATCCCAGGCCCTTGAAGCGGTGGGATGACTTCTGGTGACAGGTGCCGGATTTATGGGTCAGGGACTATATATAAGGGGCAAGGCCGCCCCGATGGGTGGATGGTGTCTGTAGCAAGCGCCGAACCTACTAGCCATGAGGGGGCATCTCATGCGGAGCGTGATATTTGTAGTCTTCTTAGCCGTTCTGACAACAGCGTGCGGCACAAATGAAACGTCTACCGATCAATCGGCCCAGACAATCAGTAGACAGTCCGCTTCGGGAGCGGAGTTCAGCAGTATAGAGGAGTGTCTAGACGAAGTTGCTAAATATCAGCCCAGCTGGAGAGTCAGCGGCGCAAGGCTTTGCGCTAAGAGATTTGAAGCCGCAACCTTGAGCCTCGA
>JADFHV010000091.1 GCA_022566975.1 Chloroflexota bacterium | reverse complement strand
CGACGAGGGGATATGGAACTCCGGTGCTGCGACGACGCTCGAAGGGGAGTTGGGTCAGGGCTACCGCCCGCGGCATAAGGAGGGCTACTTCCCGTCGCCACCGACGGACACACTGACCGACCTCCGGTCCGAGGCGGTGCTCAAGATGCAGGGTTTCGGCATCCATGTGGAGAAGCACCATCACGAGGTCGCAACGGCTGGACAGGGCGAAATCGACATGCGCTTCGACAGCCTCACCAAAATGGCCGACAACGTGATGATCTACAAGTACCTCCTCAAGAACGTGGCGAAGGAGTATGGGAAGGTAGCCACCTTCATGCCCAAACCGCTCTTCGACGACAACGGCACCGGCATGCATACCCACCAGAGCATCTGGAAGGACGGCAACAACCTGTTCCACGGGGAGGGGTATGCCAACACCAGCGAGATGATGATGCACTACATCGGAGGCCTTCTCAAGCATGCGCCCGCCCTGTTGGCCTTCTGCGCGCCCACGACCAACTCGTACCGGCGCCTTGTGCCAGGGTTCGAGGCTCCCGTCAACCTCGTATACTCGGCGAGGAATCGAAGCGCCTGCTGTCGAATCCCGATGTACTTCGATAGCCCCGAATCCAAGCGCGTGGAGTTCCGGCCTCCAGACCCCTCCTGCAACCCGTATCTCGCGTTCGCCGCCATGCTGATGGCCGGCCTGGACGGCATCGCGAACAGGATCGACCCCGGCGATCCCCTGGACGTGGACCTGTACGACCTGTCGCCCGAGGAGGCAGCGAAGGTGGAGCAGGTGCCCGGGTCGCTGGAGGCGGTGCTGGACGCGCTGGAGGAGGACCACAGCTTCTTGCTGGAGGGAGATGTCTTCACCGAGGACATCATAGAGTTCTGGCTCGACTACAAGAGGACCCGGGAGATAGACGAGGTCAGACTGCGGCCGCATCCCTACGAGTTCTACCTCTACTTCGACGCGTAGGTCCCCAGGGGAATATTGAGGGGTGCCGCGCTCGATGGGAGCCGCGCCCCTCTGTCTCTTGAGGAGGTGGTGGGGTCCCCGCATTGACGTCCTGGGTCTCGAGCGCAGCGTTCGCAGGCTACGGGGAAACGGGTGTGCAGAGGGGCGAAGCCCCTTTGCTGGGAGTCTGAGGGTGTCCCTCAGATACAAATTCTCCCCCCTCCTGACCAGGAAGGGGGAAATGCAAACCCGGCGTTCTGCTGCCGGGACGAACGACAATGGGACCGGTAACATGGTAGACAGAAACCCAGAGGCCATCGAGTACGTGCTGCGCGAGGCCAAGGAGAACGACGTCAGAGTCATCCGGCTCTGGTTCTCGGATATCCTCGGCAACCTCAAGGGATTCGCCACGACGGCCGAGGAACTGGAGAGCGGCCTGACCCGGGGCATGGGCTTCGACGGCTCGGCTATCCAGGGGTTCGCCAGGTCCGACGAGCGAGACCTCTACGCGCTGCCGGATCCCACCACCTTCACGGTCCTTCCACTTCAACCCCACACGAGTGCCGTAGGGCGCATGTTCTGCGACATCATCACCCCGGCTGAGGAGCCCTTCGACGGAGACCCCAGGTTCGTGCTGCGACGCAACCTGGAACGAGCTGCGAAGATGGGGTTTACATACTACGTGGCTCCCGAGATCGAGTACTTCTACTTCGACAACGCCCAAGGCACCCAGGCTCTGGACCAGGGGGACTACTTCGACCAGGACGCCGCCGACCTGACCACGACGATCAGACGGGAGACGGTCTTGACCCTGGAAGAGCTTGGCATCCCGGTCGAGTCGAGTCACCACGAAGGAGCGCCCAGCCAGCACGAGATCGACCTGCGCCACACCGACGCCCTCACCATGGCCGACACGGTCATGACCTACCGGCTGGTGGTGAAAGAGATAGCGATGCGGCATGGCCACTATGCCACCTTCATGCCCAAGCCGGTAGCCGGCATCAACGGCAGCGGGATGCACGTGCACCAGTCGCTGTTCCAGGGCGACCGTAACGCCTTTTTCGACTCGGAGGCGTCCGACCATCTCTCGCATACCGCCAGGTGTTTCATAGCGGGTCTCATGCGCCACGCCAGGGAGATCACGGCGGTTACCAACCAGTGGGTCAACTCCTACAAACGCCTTGTCCCGGACTACGAGGCGCCCACCCACGTCTCCTGGGCGATGGTCAACCGCTCAGACCTGATCCGAGTGCCCGCCTACAGCCGAGGCCGGGAGGAGTCGCGGCGAATCGAGTACAGAGCGCCCGACCCGGCGTGCAACCCCTATCTGGCCTTCAGTGTGATGCTTGCGGCCGGCCTGGAGGGCATCGCGCAGGAGTACCCGCTGCCGGAGCCGCTGGAGTCCAATGTCCACGACATGAGGGACGAGGAGCGCCGGGAGCTGGGCATAGAGCCGCTACCGGGGAGCCTGTGGGAGGCGATACAGATCACCGAGGACAGCGAGCTGGTCCATAACGCTCTGGGCGACTACGTGTTCAGGAGCTTCATCGAGAACAAGAAGATAGAGTGGGAGCGGTACCGCTTGCAGGTCACCGACTACGAGATCGAACGGTACCTGCCTCTCCTGTAGGGATGCACGGCCGTGCATCCCACCCCTGCATGTGTCTTACACCGCGGCCCCGCCCCGGCTGGGCGGACACATAGGTCCGCCCCTACGGACTCGTGGCATCGCTCTTCGTAGGGACCCACGCCTTCGGGTATAATACGCCCTGCGTTTTTGCCTGCGTCTCAGGATTCATGGCGCATACTTCAACCCCGGGAGGACAACATTGGCCACTCAGAAGATATCGTTCATCACAAGAGGGGAGACCGACGTCAGTCTCGTGGAGCAGCAGCTAGCGGGGCTGGACTACGAGATGGACGTCCATGTCTGCAGGAGCGACGGCGAGACGATCGAGGCCATCAAGGGCGCCGACGTCGTTATTAACCAGGGCGTGCCCATGCCGCGGGCCGTGATAGAGGAGATAGACACTGCCAAGGCCATCGTGAGCTTCGGCCACGGCTTTGACCGCATCGACGATGAGGCAGCGACCGACAAGAGCGTCATGTTGGTCAACACCGCCGGCTTCTGCACCGAGGAGGTGTCCAACCACGCCATCATGCTCCTGCTCGCCTGCGCCAAGAAGCTGACCATCCTCAATGACGTGGTAAGGGCCGGCCGTTGGGGTGGGGACACGAGGACCGATATCGGGTCCATGGGGGCCATAGACGGCCAGACGCTAGGACTGATCGGCCTGGGCAACATCGCCCGGGCGACGGCCCGGAAGGCCAAGGTCTTCGGCCTGGAGGTGATCGCATACGACCCGTTCATCGAGCCGTGGACCGCCAAGGAGTACAGGGTGGAGCTAGTATCGAGTTTGGAGGAGCTGGCCCGACGCTCGGACTATGTCTCGGTCCACCTGCCGCTCAACCCGCATACACGGAAGCTCGTGGGAGGGTCTTTTTTCAAGGCGATGAAGCCGACGGCGTTCATCATCAACACCTGCCGAGGGCCGACCATCGACGAGCAGGCCCTCATCAAGGCGCTCCAAAGCGGCGAGCTGGCCGGCGCCGGCCTGGACGTTTTCGAGGTGGAGCCTACGCCCGCCGACAACCCGCTCCTGTCCATGGACAACGTGATGGTCACCCCTCACTCGGCCGGTGGGTCGGTCGCGTCGCGGGATGCGGCGCCTATCCAGATCGGCCAGGAGGCCGCCAGGATACTGAACGGGAGGTGGCCGATGTCGCTGGTCAACCCAGAGGTGCGTGCCCAGATCCCAACCCGAGCGCCGGCAACCAGCGTCTAGGGCACGTGACCCCGTGCCCACGTCTTAATGGCCACCAACAGCCCTTCTACAGCGTCGCCGGCACGCTACCTCGCGCTGGACATCGGTGGGAGCAGCATTGCGGCCGCCGCCCTGTTGGGTGGCTAGAGACTCAGGTCCGGGGATTCTGGCCTGGTAGGGGCACGGCATGCCCGTGCCCCTATGGCACCGTAAGGACCAGCTTGCCGAAGCAGGTGCGGGACTATAACCTGTTCCAATCCTCTCGGCTGATCCCAGCTTCAAGGATGATCGCTCTGAGCGGAGTCAGTCTCGACATCCCGTTCCTTAATGTTCACTCCGGGGACCGGTGGGACCTCCCATCCTAGCTGTAGGGCCAGGAGAACGTTGCCCTCTATGACGTCCTCCAGGTTTGCTCGGGCCTCCTCGTGGGTGTCGCCCTGGGCGAAGAAGCCTGGAGCAGATGGAACGGTGGCGATAACCACGCCATCGTCGTCCCGCTCATACTCAGCTAACTTGAGCGCAGCTTCCAGATAGCTGGAAAGGGAAAACACCTTAACTTTTGACAGGGCCACTGCTCACCCCCGTCTAGATGGTAGCACGGCATAAGCCAATACCTGTAGGGGCACGGCATGCCGTGGCGCTATGGCACCGTAAGGACCAGCTTGCCGAAGAAGTTGCGGGACTCCATCGTCTGGTGGGCTTTGGCGGCGTCCTTCAGGGGGAAGGTCTCGTGGATGATGCCGCGTATGGTGCCTCTACCGGCCAGATGCACGATCTGGCGCAGGTCCTCCCCTCGTCCCATGAAGACGCCGAAGACAGTCTGGTGCTTGAGGAACATCTGGCCCATCTGCAGCTCCGCTCGGTAGCCGGAGGTAACGCCGCAGATGCCGTGGCGGCCTCCGGGCGCCAGTGAGGCCGTGGCCGCCTGCCAGAAGTCTGCGCCCACGTGGTCCAGCACCAGGTCGACGCCGCGCCCGTCGGTCAGCTCCTTCACCCTCTCAGCTATGTCCTCTTCGCTGTAGTTGATGACCTCGTCCGCGCCCAACTCTCTCGCCTTCGAGGCCTTTTCCTCGGTGCTGGTGGTGGCGATGACCCTGGCGCCGATCACGTTCTTGGCGACCTGGATGGCGGCCGTCCCCACACCGCTGGAGGCCGATAGGACCAGCGCGGTCTCCCAGGGCTTCAGCTCGCCCTTGCGGACCATGATCGACCAGCAGGGCAGGAAGACCGTGGGCAGCGAAGCGGCCTGCTCGTAGGAGACCGGGTCGGGCAGGACGATGACATTCGTAGCGGGTACAGCCACGAATTCGGCATATCCACCGTTGAAGGCGGCGCCGAGCACGCGCGCCCGGACGCAGAACTCCGTCTCGCCCGCAACGCAAAACCTGCACTGGCCGCAGGTCACGATGGGGTTCACGACCACCCGGTCGCCGACATTGACCTCCGTCACCCCATCGCCCATCTCCACAACGTCTCCGGCGACGTCCTCCCCCAGGACGTGCGGCCCGTCGAAGGTGCGGCGGGTACCCCGGACGCCCTCGCGGGAGAAGATGTCCAGCCGGTTGACGGCGCAGGCCCTCACCCGGACCTTGACGTCCAGCGGGCCTATGACGGGGTCGGGGACCTCGCCGTAGGTCAGGACCTCCGGCCCGCCGTGCTCGGTTATGTAGACCGCTTTCACGTTCTCCCTCCACGGCGTTTGCCCGGACTCAGGTACCCCACCCCCTCGGCTATGGGGCTCAGATGTGGCCCGTCAGCTTGTTCTACCGTTCAGTCAGTGGCTTGACGTCGTTGGCGAAGCGCTCCATGCGATCAAGGGTATCTCTGAGCGTGTCGGCCTGGAAGCCCATCATCATGTGCCTGACTCCGACCTCCTCGAATGCCGTAATGTCCCCGGCGACCTGCTCAGGAGTGCCCGTGAACAGCTGCCTCCGGCCGTCGATGATGCGCGCCTCCCGGTCGTTGTACCATCCGGCGCTGTAGGCTAGGTCGATCTCGGATGGGTCCCGGTCCGCGGCCTCGGCGTACCGGTGAATCCTCTGGACGTATTCGGCGAACTGCTCCGGATCCCCCACGGGGTGTCGCGGGTTATTCCCGATGGGGTACCAGGCGTCTCCAAGCTGGGCCACCCGGCGGAGTGCGGGAGGGCTCTCGCCGCCGATCCAGATGGGCGGATTCTTCTGTATAGGCTTAGGCTCGAACCCGATGTCAGAAAAACTGGCGTACTTGCCCTCGAACGACGGGTTGTCGCTGGTCCAAAGCTCTTTGAAGATGCGCAGGTATTCGTCGCCCACCGCGCCACGCTCGTCGTAGGGCGGCGCTCCCAGGGCCTCGAACTCCTCTCGCATCCAGCCCATGCCGCAGCCGACGATGAGCCGGCCGCCGGAGAGCACGTCTATGGTCGCCAGCATCTTGGCGGTCAGGACGGGTGCGCGGTGCGGCAGGACCATCACCGAGGTAAGCAGCCGTAGGTCCGATGTCTGGCCGGCCAGAAACGCGAGGGACGTGAGCTGCTCCAGGTACTGCCCGGCTCTGCCAGGAAACTCTCCGGTCTCCGAATATGGGTAGCGTGACGCGATGTTCGTCGGTACGACCACGTGGTCGCTTACAGTGACGATGCCGAAGCCCAGCTCCTGGCCCTTCTGAGCCAGCGTCGAGAGATTCTCAGGCGTGGCCAGCGGTCCCCGGGTAGGCGCTCCGAATCCGAACTCCATGGTCTGTCCTTTCGGCGGGAAGGAGGTCACCACACTAAGGTGGCCGTCCCGCGGTTGTCAATAGGGGCCTGACGTGTAGGGCGCACGGGCGTGCACCCCTACGTATCCTGCCATGCGGTCCGCCTCAGACCCTGCGCGATCACTCACCCGTGGGGTCCTCGATGAAGGCCTTCAGGGCGTCGAAGTAGGCGCTGCCGCCCAGGACGTAGGTGTCGTTATGGCCCGCGCCCTCTATGGTGTAGAAGCGTTTGGGCTCGTTCGCGGCCTCGTATAGCTTCTGCCCTTCCTCAAGGGGCACGATGTCGTCCATGTCCCCGTGCAGGACCATGACCGGGCTGTTGACCCGGCCGATTTTGGAGAGCGAGTCGAATCGCGACTGGAAGGGGGCTGTCAGAAGCGCGGACGGCAGGAAGGGGTAGACCCGTCCGGCCATCAGGCGGACGGACCTGAAGGGCGATTCGAGGACTAAGGCATCGACCTGGTGTCGGGTGGCCATCTCCACGGCGACGGCGGCGCCCAACGAGCGACCGAAGAGCACCAGGCGTCGGTCCTCGCCAGGAGCCGACCGCCGGCCCACGTACTCGAGCGCGGCCTCGGCGTCCCGGTACATGCCCTTCTCCGACGGCGAGCCCTCACTCATCCCGTACCCGCGGTAGTCGAAGATGAAGATGTCGAGTCCCAGCGTGTGGCGCAGCATGAGCAGGTTTTCCAGCCGGTGGCTGATGTTGCCGGCGTTGCCATGAAACCAGACCAGTGTCGTGTCGCTCTGAGAAGGGACGAACCATCCATGCAGCCGCACGCCGTCGGAAGTCGAAAAGAAGGCCTCCTCGTACTCCACGTCAACGTCGCCCGGGGTCCGCACCAGCTCGCGTTCGGGGAAGAATATGAAATACCTGTCAAGCAACTTCATCTGCCTTGCTACGAGTCCGAGGAGCGCCAGCAGCACGAGCGCCAGCGCGATGCTTCTTGCCGCCGACATGAGAGTGTCTCTCATCGGGTGCCGCTGTGTCGCCTCCCGCGCCAATCATATAACAGATGGGCGACAGCGCCTCGGAGCCACTCACGCCTTCGGACTCCGTTGCTCCTGTTATAATCTCAGCCGGTAGCGAGAGGTGGGAGAGCTACGATGAGACTGGATGGAAAGGTCGCGCTGATCAGCGGCGGTGCCCACGGGGTCCGGGGAGAGCTCATGGGATTCGGCGGCGCCTCGGCGTGGATGTTCACCCGGGAAGGCGCCAAGGTGGTCCTGGGTGACATCGACGTGGAGGCCGGCGAGAAGACCGCGTCACAGATCCGCGAGAACGGGGGCGAGGCCATCTTCATCCGCCTGGACGTCACCAGTGAGAGCGACTGGGCCGCCGCCGTCCGTACCACCGTAGACTCCTTCGGGAAGCTGGACGTGCTCGTGAACAACGCCGGCACCAGCGAGAGGTCCGGCGTCGAAGATACGACGGAAGAGACCTGGGACGGCCAGATGGAGGTTCACGCCAAGGGGGCCTTCCTTGGGACCAGGGCCGCCGTGCCCGAGATGCGCAGGGCCGGAGG
>JADFHV010000090.1 GCA_022566975.1 Chloroflexota bacterium | reverse complement strand
GCTTTCAAAGACATCAGGGAGTTCATCTCCTTCCTCGAGGACAAGGGGGAGCTGCGTCGCATCACGTCGCCCGTTAGCTGGGACCTGGAGATCACCGAGATCGCCGATAGGACGGTCAAATCAGGGGGGCCTGCCCTTCTCTTCGAGAAGGTGGACGGCTACGACACCCCGGTCCTGATCAACATCTTCGGCACCCATCAGCGGATGGCATGGGCCCTCGGTGTGGACAGCCTTGACGAGCTGACCGAGCGCGTCCGAAAGGTGCTGGCACTCATTCAGGGACCGCCGTCAGGCCTCATCAACAAGCTCAAGACGCTGGGCGACCTTGCTGGGCTGGCCAGGACACAGCCCAAGACCGTGAGACGCGCCCCGTGTCAGGAGGTCGTCTTGACCGGCGAGGAAGCCGACCTCACCATGCTCCCCGCCCTCAAGTGCTGGCCCATGGACGCCGGGCGGTACATCACGCTTCCTCTCGTCATCACCCGCGACCCGGAGTCCGGCAGACGGAACGTCGGCATCTACCGGATGCAGATATTCGACGGCCAGACGGCGGGGATGCACTGGCAGACCCACAAGGTCGGCGCCCACCATTACCGGGTGGGCGAGGCGCAGAGTCTGGAGCGACTGGACGTGGCGGTGGCCCTCGGAGGCGACCCCACGACCATCTGGACCGGCGCCCTACCCCTGCCTCCCGACATGGACGAGATCGCCGTCTCGGGCGTCATCAGAGAGGAGGCCGTGGAGATGGTGGCGTGCAAGACGGTGGACCTTGAGGTCCCAGCCCAGGCCGAGTACGTCCTCGAGGGCTACGTGACCCCCGGTGAGCTACGCCCAGAAGGACCGTTCGGAGACCACACCGGCTACTACTCGCCGGCGGACGACTATCCCGTGTTCCACCTGACGGCCATCACCCACAGGCGAGACCCCATATACCCGACCACCATGGTGGGCAGGCCGCCCACCGAGGACTTCTTCATGGGAACGGCCGCCACCAGGGTGATGTTGCCCGCCCTGCAGTTGACCCTTCCCGAGGTGGTAGACATCAACATGCCCGCCGAAGGGATCTTCCACAACCTGACCATCGTCTCCATACGCAAGGAGTACCCCGGCCACGCCCGCAAGGTCATGTACGCTCTCTGGGGCCTCGGTCTGCTGATGCTGGCCAAGGCCATAGTCGTGGTCGACCACTTCGTGGACGTGCACGACCTCTCCGAGGTGGCGTGGAGGGTCACCGCCAACATCGACCCCGCGCGCGACATCGTCTTCGTCGACGGACCCGTGGACGACTTGGACCACGCCGCGGCCACCCCGCGGTACGGCAGCAAGATGGGGATCGACGCCACCGCCAAGGGCCCCATGGACGGCCGAAAGCGCGAGTGGCCACCCGACATCGTCATGAGCGAGGATATCAAGCGACTGGTGGACGGCAAGTGGAGCGAGTACGGTATTTGACCCCCATCAGGGCGCCCTACTCCGCCCTGCGCAAGACGCCTCTGTTCCTGGACGCCGTAAGGTTCCAGGAGAGCATCTTCGCTCTGCCGTTCGCCTATACGGGCATGGTGCTGGCGGCCCGGGGACTTCCCACCTGGCACCAGTTCGCCTGGATAACGGTGGCCATGATAAGCGCTCGCACCGTCGGGATGTCCGCCAACCGCGTCATCGACCGACACATAGACGCCACCAACCCCCGAAACGCGAGCCGGCATCTTCCGTCCGGCCTTCTCAGCGCTCCGGACATGACGATGCTGGCGCTGGTGTCCCTCGGCATCTTTCTCTTCGCCGCCTCCCAGCTCAACCAGATGGCCCTGGCCCTCGCCCCCGTCGCGGCGGCCTACCTCATCCTCTACCCCTACACCAAGCGGTTCACGTGGACCGCCAACCTGCTCCTGGGCTGGGCGCTGGCCATCGCGCCGGCCGCCGCGTGGATAGGCGTGACCGGCAGCCTGACCTGGGAGCCGGTGCTCCTGTCCCTGGCCGTCGCTTTGTGGGCGGGCAGCTTCGACATCATCTATCATGTTCCGGACATGGAATTTTACGTCCAGAAGGGCCTGCACTCCGTCGCCCAGAGGTTCGGCCCGGTAGTAGCCTTCCGAGGGGCCCGGACGCTGGACCTGTTGGCGATAGCGTGTCTGCTGGCGCTGGGCGTGTGGATGGAGCTGGCGTGGCCCTTCTACCTCGGCTGGGGTGCGGCCGCCGCGTTGATGGCGTACAAGCACACCCTGGTATCGCCCTCGGACACCTCGCGCCTGGGGGTCGCCTTCTTCAGGATCAACGCCTACGTCTCCACCTCCGTATTCGGGGGCACCCTTGCGGCGGTGCTTATATAGACACGCTCGTCGTTCAGCAAGAGAGGCCCGTTTGAACGAAACCAACCGCCAGAGTCCGGTAGTCGTAGGCATCACCGGGGCCAGCGGCGCCGCGCTGGCCCGCGCGACCATCGACCAGCTCCTCTCCATGGAGATGGCCGTGGTCGCGACGGCGTCCCCCGCCGGCCGAATGGTCTGGCGGGAGGAGCTGGACGAGTCCTTCGGCGCCGCCCTGGAGAGGTGGAGCGACCTCGGGGAGTTTACCTACTATCCGGCAGGCGACCTCCTGGCTCCCATCGCCAGCGGGACGTTTTCCACGCGCGGCATGGCCATCGTACCGTGCAGCATGGCGACCGTAGCGGCCCTGGCGCATGGACTGGCCGACAACCTGGTCCGCCGGGCGGCCGACGTGTGCCTCAAGGAGCGCAGGCCGCTGGTGCTCGTACCCCGAGAGACGCCTCTTCACGCCATCCACCTGGAGAACATGGCGTCGCTGGCCCGCCTGGGAGTGACCATCCTGCCGCCGGACCCGGCCTTCTACCTGCGGCCCAAGACCGTCGACGACATCGTCAACTTCGTCGTACAACGCACCCTGGTCGCCCTCGGAGTGAGCGAGGGGTTGCCCGAGGACATGCGCTACGAAGGGCCATCCAACGGGCGGCAAGGACTCGAATCGCCATGATACCTGCCTTCGACGCCATCAGGGCCATCGAGCGCCAGAGGGGAGACGCCATCGTCGTCAGCACGATGACGCCCAACAGCTACTGGAAGGCAGTCTCCACCAACCGCGACCTGGACCTGCCCATATACGGCGGCATGGGAAAGGCGTCGTCGGTGGGCCTGGGCCTCGCGCTGGCGGTCCCGGACAGGAAGATCATGGTACTGGACGGCGACGGCGCCCTGCTTATGAACCTGGGCAGCCTGGTGACCATCGCCGAGCAGCGTCCCGACAACCTGGTCCACGTGGTCTTCGAGGACGGCGTCTACTTCACCACCGGCGGGCAGCCGGTCCCCGGCGCCGGCACCATCGACCTGGCGGGGATCGCCCGGGCCGCGGGCATCGACGAGACCTACGAGTACAGCGACCTGGAGGACTTCGTGACCGAGCTACCGGAGCTCCTGCGGAAGAGCGGGCCGGTGTTCGTGTGCCTCAAGGTCAGCCACGGCGACGACGTTCCCCCTCTGGAGCTCGAGAGCACGGGCGACGCCATGCGCCGCGTCGCCGAGAAGCTCAGCGAGGGATAGGCGCGAACATCACGCCAGGGCGACCTCCGGAGGGCCCGTCTCGTCTCTGGCGAAGCGGTCTACGCACCCACCGCCTCGTCTAGCCGCCCCTGCCGCCCTTCGGAACTCCGTACGCGCTCAGCGGGCTCGTACATCGAAGGGCGGGGCGGGATGTCGAACTGCTTGCCTTCAAGAAGCTCCCCTATCGTGCGTATCTGTATCTTCGGATAGTCCCTGTCCCAGACGTCGGAGTGGAAGAAGCCCCCGGTGGCCGCCTCCGTCCGCATGTCCCTCGTCGGCTCGTCCAGGGTGATGAACATCCCCAACGCCGCCTTTTCGCGCTCGACCACGCCTTTGAGATCGCGGATGTGCGGCGACGAGACGTGGCCGCTCTTGACCTGAATCACCGCCTTTTGAGCGGTGCGGCGGGGGCCGTCGACGAAATAGACCAGTCCGTCAACGCCCTTGTCCGCGCCTTTCTTCTTCTCCTCCCGGGGATACGCCTCCAACAGCGAAGTGGCCCAGTATTGGAACTGGTAGCGGTCCTGCTCGGCCAGCGCGCGGGCGCCGCCGACATCGACCGGCTCCCCGACCACGTCGTAGTCCGTACCGGGAGCTATCGCGAACATGGTCTTGAGCCGGTTCTTCATCAGCGCCACCGCCAGGTGTGTGATGTCCATCCCAATCCATTGGCGCTTCAGCTTCTCCGCCGCGACGACTGCCGTCCCGCACCCGCAGAAGGGGTCGAGCACAACATCTCCCTCGTTGGACGACGCTTCGATTATGCGCTCCAGAAGGGCCAGGGGCTTTTGGGTGGGGTAGCCGAGGCGCTCCTTGGCCTGAGCGCCTATCGGCCTAACGTCTGTCCAAATATCTTGAAGTGGCACCCCAGGCATCTCATCCAGGTAGCGTTTATAAGCCGGCACTGATCCTGGACGGGTCTGCACAACCCGTCCTTGGCCGATGAGCCTGTTCATCTGCTCCTTACTGTAACGCCAATAGCGAGTAACACCCATAACTTCGTAGGAGGGATTGCCCTTTGCGGCGCCGCCAGGGCCTGTAAGATTATCAAGTCGATAGCGACGTCCTGTGCCAGGCTCGACATATTTGTAGAATTGCTCAATGTAATGCGGGTCGTACTGGGCGTATATCGGGTTCCATGTCCATGTCGCGCTCTTCGTGTAAAACAGCAGAGTGTCATGAATGTGACCATGTTGGCGACGCCCTTGCTTTGTGTCGCTGTGCGCACTGGTACGTTTCCAAGTAATCTCGCTTCTGAAGTTGACGGTGCCGAACACGGCATCCAGCAAGAGCTTCAGATAGTGGCTTGCGGTGGGGTCGCAGTGGAGGTACAGGCTGCCCGTAGGCTTCAGCGCGCGCCGCAACTCGACCAGGCGCGGCGTCATCATCACCAGGTAGGCCATCATCGCGTTGCTGCCCACGAACCGGCGAAACGCCGTGATCATGTCCTTTACGGCGGCGGGCGTCGCTGAGTTTAGGATAATGTCGTCCTGGAAGGTGCTCTCGGTCTCCTGGGTCCACTCCCAGGTGTCGGTGAAGGCCTTTATCTGCGCCGGGGACTCCTCGCCGGACCTGTCCTTGAAGAGCACGTTGTAGGAGGCGTTGGAGTTGAAGGGCGGGTCCAGGTAGACGAGGTCCACCGACTCGTCGGGGATATACTCCCGCAGAACGGCCAGGTTATCGCCGTAGTAGAGCGTATTTCGCATGACAGGCCGCCAAGCTGCTGATTTCCCCGCATTAAAGCACACGACGCGGACCACAGCAACGCTTCCGCCTCTCAGGAAGCGCCATCCTATGCCACCGGAAATGGTATCATTCGCCCCCGGGAGCAGGCGATGAAATTCGGAGTAGCCCTCACCACGTCCGTGAGCCCCGCGGTCACGGCATCGGCCCAGGCCGACTACGTGCGGCGCCTGGCACCGGCAATCGAAGAGGCCGGGTACGATTCCCTATGGGTGAGTGACCGCACGGTCTTTCCGGCGGACCTCGCCGAGCGATACCCGGAGATGTACGGGCCCGGCCGCTCCAATCCGGACGCCCAGAACGTGCTCGAGGCGCTGACGACCCTGACCTTCGTAGCCGGCATGACACGCACGGCGCGGCTTGGGATCAGCGTGCTGGTGCTCCCCTTCCGGAACCCGGTCCTCAACGCCAAGATGATAACCACGCTGGACGTCCTCTCAGGCGGCCGCGTCATCTTCGGCGTCGGTGTGGGATGGATGCCGGAGGAGTTCGAGGCCATGGGCGCCTCGTACGCCGACCGAGGCTCCCTCACCGACGAGCACATCGAGATGTTCAAGCGCCTGTGCACCCAGGACGTGGCGGAGTTTCAGGGCGAGCATTTCCGTACCTCGGGCATGGTCTTCTTCCCAAAGCCGGTCCAGAGACCGCACCCGCCCATATGGGTCGGAGGCAACACCCGAACGGCCCTCAAACGGGCTGCCCGGGTGGGGGACGCCTGGCACGGCATCAACCTGACGCCCGGCGAGCTGGCGGCGAAGCGAGAGTCCCTGCGCCGGCTGTCCAAAGAGCACGGCCGAGAGGATGGATCGGTGCAGGTGTCGCTGAGAGCCAACGTGCGCATCGGAGAGACCCAGCACTCTGATACGGGTGACCGCACGCCCCTCACCGGCACGGTCGACGATATCGTCGACGATCTGCGCCGCTACGAGGAGGCGGGACTCGAGTATCTCGTCCTGTCGGTCGCGGCGAGAGATACCGAATCCACGATCGAAGGGCTACACCGCTTCGCCGACGAGATAGCGCCAAGGGTGTAGGGCCAACACCCTCAGATTAACTCAAGAAACCTCTCCAGCTCCAACTCGGCTTGTCTTAATATGAGCCGTAGGGTCAACCGTTTCACGGGACGGTGCGCTGGGACCGTGAGTTTGAGAGTCCTATCGCCAACGTGTTTCTGGAGCCGGATGTGGCTGCCCCGCTGCCGTATCACCACCCACCCATCCCGATGGAGCGCGCTGATGATCCTCCTATAGGACAGGCTGGGAAGCCGGCTCACACGGCCAGCTCCACCACCTCGGCCTGCTCATCAGGCAAATAGTCGTCCTCTGCGGGCTCCAGATACAGTCGTATGGCCTCCCGTATATTGGCCAAGGCCTCCGACCTGGTGTCGCCTTCGCTGATACAGCCGGGGAGGGACGGAACAGACACCGTGTAGCCGCCCTCTTCGCTGGGCTCCAACACTACTTTGAGCTTCACGTGACCACCCCCGGAACAAGTATAACATCGTTGCTGAGGCTCTCAGATCCCACGTCCGCCTTCCGTTCACAGCCTGGCCCCTGTATCATTGACGGCCGGGTGGCCATCCTGCACGACTTCCACACACATACGTTCCTGAGCGACGGCGTGCTGGCGCCAATCGAGCTGGTCCGACGCGCCTTGCACATCGGCTACCGCACGATAGCGGTCACCGACCACGTGGGGCCGGGCAATCTGGAGACAGTCCTCAAGACGCTGATAAAGGACTGCGAGACGGCGTCCAAAAGGTGGGACATACTGGCCCTGCCGGGCGTCGAGATCACCCATGTGCCCAAGGAAGACATCGGTCCGCTGGCCGAGGAGGCAAGGGCCATGGGCGCGAAGATCGTCAACGTCCACGGTGAGACGGTGTCGGAGCCCGTCGAGCCCGGGACCAACCTGGCTGCGGTGCGCTCCAACGACGTGGACATCCTGGCCCATCCGGGGCTGATAACCGTCGAGGAGGCCCGCATCGCCGCCGAGAACGGGGTAGTCCTCGAGGTGTCGGCGCGCAGGTCCCACGCCTTCGCCAACGGCCATGTGGTGAGGGTCGCTCAGGAGGCGGGCGCGGCAATGGTCCTGAACTCGGACGCCCACGAGCCGGGAGAACTGCTCACCAGAGACTTCGCGATGAAGGTGGCCCGGGGGGCAGGACTCGGGGAGAAGCAGGCCCACGCGCTCCTCGATGACGCCCCCGCCGGCATACTGCGGAAGGTCGCCGCCCAGCGGTAGCTCCGCCCGGCACCCGCGGTCCGATAGCGGGCCATCGACGATGCAGGCTCGTACCACCATCCTCGACTCGCCGGTATAATGGGCGCGAGCTCCCATTGGGGGGAAGCCTTTTCACCGGGGTGACTTGCTTTGGCGGAGAGCGCCCTCGACGGCGTCAGAGTCCTCGACCTGACGCACCACATCGCCGGCCCATACTGCACCAAGCTGCTGGCCGACTTCGGCGCGGACGTCGTAAAGATCGAGCGGCCGGGATCAGGGGACCCAGCCCGTGGCAAGGGGCCCTTCTTCCACGACCAGGACGACGGCGAGAAGAGCCTGCTCTTCCTGTACCTCAACACCAACAAGCGTAGCGTCACCGTCGACCTCAAGTCGGAGCCGGGCAAGGAGATCGTCAGGAAGCTCGCCCGGTCCGGAAGCGAACCTGAGTCGGGCTGAGGACCAACCACGGTCTCCAACTCGGTATTGCTTTGGACGCCCTGTCGTCTGCCGTCGGTCCAGTCTGGGCCGT
>JADFHV010000089.1:6799-8062 GCA_022566975.1 Chloroflexota bacterium | reverse complement strand
AGATCATCTGCTGGCTGAGGACGGACTTGCCCGAGTCCGACTCGCCTTCGATCAGGGTCATCGAGCCCACGGGGATTCCGCCTCCCATCTTCTTGTCTATCTCGACGTTGCCAGTGGACACCACCTTGACAGTCCTAGCCATCGTACTTCCTGGTTGCGGCACCGCTTGACCTCCTACCTCGAGAATGGGGCGACGAGGGTCACCCCGTTATGGGCTCCTATCTTGACCATGCTGTCCGTGGTTGCTGGAATAGCCGGGCTGATATTCAGGCGGAGTATCATCTCTTCACCGGGATTGAAGACGTTCGGCTCATAGACCTCGGGGTCCTGGGTGCCGGCATCCTGATAGATCCCGACGACTGTCCACTCGCCGCTTGAGGGCGACGCGGAGGTCGTGTAGGAGAGCCACTGGACTCTCATGTCTGTGTTGTTCGCGCTTTCGTAATACTGGATGATCGTGTCCCAGTCCGAGAAACCTGCCAGTGCCGTCTGCCCGCTGTTTCGGAGCGAGATGTCCACGTCGGCACCGGAGCCTCCAATGTCGGCCGACAGAAGCTGTACCCGCGTCCTGGCCCTGTCCCCGCTCCTCTCAACCATCCGGGGCCACGCGAGTGATATATCGCTCGCCGAAGAGAGAGAGGCATCGGTCAGGGTCACCGCCCCGGTTATCATCATCGCGATAGCGAAAAGCGCCACGATCACGTGAGCCAAGTGCTTCCACCGCCTTAGATGCTAAAGAAGAAGGTGTCCGAGACCCCGTTGGCGATCACGACCTTGGCGTCGTAGTTGCCCTGGGACTGCGTAGTGTCGTATGTGACGGTAATCCTCAGAGTGTTCTTGGGCCCCCACTCAGTGCTCTCTGAACAGCCTTCAACACAGTAACTCCACCTCGGAAACTGGCCTTCCTGGACCTCCGTCTCGTGAGGGATCCGGTTGAAACTGGCCGCCTGACCCAGGAAAACGTCTCCCTGGGCGACGGACAAGACCCTGGTGCTACCAACGTTCTTGACCCACAAGATGATGTCGAATTTCCCGTTGCCGTTGGTATCAGAGAAGGACCCGCTGGAGTCCAGCTCTGCAATCGCGTGGACGATTTCGATGTCGCTGTTGAGACGCTCGTCCACCTTGGCGCTTGCGGTCACCACGGCCCCAGAGCTGCGGCTCAGCGCGGGCAGCACGGCGTTGAGAACGGCCGCCGCGGCCGCTATTCCCGCTATCGTCAGCATCATGGTGCTTATTGCCGTGTTTATGAGAAAGCCTCCA
>JADFHV010000089.1:0-6789 GCA_022566975.1 Chloroflexota bacterium | reverse complement strand
ACTTACGCCACCTGCCGCCGAAAAAAAATCTCATAAGACCCCGGTTTCGACTCCAACTGTTCAAGTTGGGTTACGTTGGCCAAGGCTGGGCCAACGCCAATTCGACGTTTCGACGCACACGAGTGCGTCGTCGCGCCTATTTTTACATCACCGTGGAAGCCGCCAGCCCGTCGCCCGGCAACAGCGGTAGGAGCCTCGCCTCCCGCGGGCTGGAGGTGTCCAGCAGACCGTCCAGCTGCGCCAGCAGCATTACCATCTCCCTCGCGCTGATGCCACCATCCGCGCTACCGCTCCCCAGGAGCTTGACCAGCGTAAGCACGGTCTCTCTGTGCCTCTCGGACAGTCTCCCCGTCGTCTCACAGACATCGAGCAGCGCCTCCACATACTCGGCCCCTCCCCGCTTTACCGCCTTCTCGGCCCACTGCGCCAGACCCGAAAGAGTCACCAGGTCAATCGCACCCTCCGCGCCGGCGGCCTCTGGCGGCTCATCGGGTGTAGCAGGCTGCCTGGTCACGGCGGAGTGGCGCCCATCCGGCGCCTTCGCGGGCCGTGGTACGGCTTCGTCAACATGGCCGGGAGCCTGCTCCTGGGAGTCGACCCGAGGAGGTGCCTTGTCTTGACCCTGCGTCGCCTGGTGTGTTTCCGCTCGACCCACTGGGCCTTGCCTCCCCCCCAAGATCTCCGCCCCCGGCCTCTCTTCATCGGACCGGCCGAGCCCGTCATCTCGCTCGTAAGCCCCCTGGCCCGTAACCGGCGGGGTCCCGCCGACTGCGGACGGCGGGACCTCCACGCTCTCCCGACCCCGGCCGCTCTCTCCCTGTGAAGCCTGCTCATCCAGGTCCACCACCTTGCCGCCCTCGGCGCTCACTGGGACGGGCGGCTCCGGACCCGTTGTGCCGTGCGCCGGCGGCTGCACTCCAGCCCGTGGCGGCGTCGGGTGAGCATCGGGAGGCGGAGTCTGGGGAGGCGGCGCCTGGGGAGGTCGAACCTCGGCAGGCGGAGCCTGGGGAGGTGGAGCCTCGGGGGGCGGAGCCTGCGGAGGCGGAGTCTGGGGAGGCGGCACCTGCTGTAGGGGCGCCATCGGCTGCTGCTGAGACTGCAACATCGCTGTCTGGCGCTGGGATGCAAGAAGCTGCTCCTGAAGCCGTAACTGCTCGCTCATGTCCGGCCCAGATCGGCGTTCAGCACTGGCCTCGGTCTTCATTTGGGTGGCCCGGCTCAGCTCCGCCTGCGCCTCCTGGCGGACCCTGGCGGCCTCATCGGTCGCCCGGCTCAGCTCCGCCTGTGCCTCCTGGCGAACCCTGGTGGCCTCATCGGTGAGTCTTTTGAGCTCTTCCGCGGCCGCGGATGCTCCAGCTCCAGCCTGCTGCGCCTGAATGTCGACGTTTATCTGGGCAGGTGGCATGCCCTGAGCTGCGTGAGCTGCGATCGCGAAGGGGCTCTGGAGACTAAGCACGTGTTCCTGGATCTCCAGAAGAACGCTCTTCAGCTCACTCTTCAGGAGCTTCAGTTCCTCGTCGATTCGGCTGACTCGGTTTTCAATCTCCAAGATCATCCCCCAACGGCCGGAGAGCGCCGCACCAGCAGTCCAACAACTGCCCTTCAATCACGCGCTGCATCAGTGACGTGGCGGGCCGACACGTCATGGCTAGTCGAGGTTGTTCGCTGCGTCGATCCGCGACGGCGTTGTCCGCTGGATCACCAGCATTCTGTCCTCTGAAGGCTTGAGTTCTTGACATAAAATCTTGTATTGTTCTAAGATGTTGGCCAATTGTTTCACGTGGTTACCGTCTGTTTAGGTAGCTACCGACCGCAAGACAACCGCCTTAAGCGGGTATAGTTATGGCGATGGCGCCAGTTGGGACTCTTCTAGTATGTGGGCCACACGGATTCGAGACGTGATGGGACATCCAAATGCGCTCCCTTAATTGCCAGGTTATCCTCGGAGCCGGCGGCCCGACACGATGTGGCTACCCATAGATAGCTTCAATCGCGTATACAAATGACCGGGGGGTGCCCCCACCGACTCCCTGTGGTTACCCCCTGGGCATGTCCCGCACGTTCGGTAGATAATCTCTCCTTTCAAGAGACCGCACCAAATCTGGGAAAGAGGTATCAATGGCAACATCAGCGCCGGCGACCGAGAGGGGACGAACAGCAGAGACCTCGGACCAGATCAAGGTCGTGATCGTCGATGACCAGGAGGTCATTAGAGACGCTTTCGGGATACTCCTCTCAAATGAGCCAACGGTCGACCTTATGGGCGCCCTGGGCGACGGAGAGAGCGCGATCAAGATGATCCCCGTGCTCAGGCCGGATGTCGTAGTCATGGACGTCAAAATGCCCGGCATCAATGGCATCGCAGCTGCCCAGCGCATCCGCGAGGGCCATCCCGAGGTAGGGATCATCCTGCTCTCGGCCTATGACGACTCTGAGTACATCCGGGAGTTCCTGAAGGACGATCCGAGGGGCAAGGCTTACCTGCTAAAGCAGACGCTTGGCAGGATGGACGAGCTCGTCCGCACCATCCACGACGTGGCCTCCGGTCGTACCGTGCTGGACCCGATCATGGTCGAGAAGCTCACGTCGGAGAAGGGCATTGCGGAGAACTCTCCACTGAAGTCCCTGACCCGCAGAGAGCTGGAAGTCATGTCGCTGATGGCCAAAGCCTGTACCAACAGCACCATCGCCAGCATCCTCTATATCCAGCCCAGGACCGTCGAGCACCACATCAACAGCATATTCTCCAAGCTGAACATAGCCCCTGAGGACGGCCAGCACGCAAGGGTTCAGGCCGTGCTCGCATACCTCAAGGCCACCGGGCAGACGCGGCTTGAAGCGTTCGCCTAGCCGCCGCATCGGCCACGTCCCCCCCGGCTGACCCAGTCACGGCGGTCGCTTCGTTGGACCGACCCAGAGTCCGCGGCGACCTCCGGTGAAACAGCCCACCCCATGTTTTGATCCTCCCCATCGCAGGTTATATATCTGCCTGAGCCTCGGCTTGGCCCGGAGGGCGCTCGCCGTCCGCCAGCGGGTCGACACGGAGGCGCACCTGAAAACTAAGAGCCGACCGCCTCGTGCAGCATGGGAGGAAGCGCATGCCCAGCAACAAAAGGGACGCCAGAGACCAACTGGACCTCCTCCGTTCACTTCCCATAGACGACACTGCCGAGGACAAGGTCGAGACCTTGTGGCGCCAGGTAATGGTCTATAAGTCGTTCGCCGATTCTGATCTCTCCGAGGCCAAGGCCAGACGCGCCCAGGCGGAAATGGCCCGAGAGCAGGCCGAGCTCGAGTCGGTCAAGACCACCAGGGAGCTATGCGACCGCATGCGGGCGGAGGCCCAGCATGAGTTGGAGGAAGCCCGGAGGATCAAGGCTGAAACTGCCAGAGAGCGTCAGGACATCGACGCCGCACTTTCACGCATCGACGGCAAGAGAGCGCAAGCGGAGGCGGAGCGGGAGGATATAATCGCCGACTCCCAGAGAAAGGCCCAGGAGATCGCCGCTCAGACCCTTACCGCGGCCCAGCAGGAGACCACGGCGTTCAGGCGTCAGGCCCTCAAAGACATCAGGACCGTCCTCAACCGTGTAGAAGACATGAGGGCGGCCGTCACCGAGGAGCTGGAGACGCAAAGGATACTGACGAACGTGGCCAGGATGAAGACCAGCGCCCGGCACGTCTTCGCCGACGTCGTGAGTAAAGACGTCGAAGAGCAGGAGACGGAGCCGCCCGCCGCTGCGGAGCAGACGGTAGGCGCGGAGACCGAGCCGCCCGCCGCCGCTCCTGAGCAGGCTGTAGACGTCCAACCGGAGCCGACGAAGGCCGAGGAGGCTCGGGAGCCGGCCCAGAAATCGCGGAAGGGAAAAGGCCCGTCCCGCAAGTCGTAGGCGACCGCATCCTGGGTGATAGCATCGATACCCGATGGAGGTGGCGCTCTCATCCAGATTAGGTGAGCCGCCCCGAAATTCCGACGCCTCCACGAGCCAATTCCAACCAACCCCATCGTAGAATTACGGTCAGGCATGGCGACACAGGGAATGGCGCCGGTCAGGCCACAACGAGGGCGCCAACTTCGCCAGGGAGGGGTTGGTGCGCGACGATGGTCTTCTTCAAATCGTGCGTGAGGTGCACAGGCGATAGAATCCTGGAGCATGACCTCTACGGCTGGTACATGCTCTGCCTCGCGTGCGGCTACGTGACCTACCCCGACGACGGCCGCGCCGCGCGGCAGCGTCTCTACCAGAGCCCCCAGAGCGCCTAGCCGCCTCTTCGGCAGCTCAGGCCCCCGGGGAGTCTCGCACGGCCGCCTGTAGCTCGTAGAGCTTGTTGATCGCCTCAAGCGGCGTCATAGAGGATACGTCCAGGCGGAGCAGCTCTTGAAGCGCGCTGGGGGCCGACCCGATAAGCGGTAGCTGCTCTTGCGGCGGTGCCTTCGCCCGCCCTCTCCGTCGGGCAGGGCTGCGGGAAGCGCCGTTCTCGAGATCGGTCAACACCTCCCAGGCCCGGCTGATTACGCTTCCCGGCAGGCCCGCAATCTTGGCCACATGCACTCCATAGCTCCTGTCGGCCCCGCCGGGAACGATCCGATGCAGGAACACAACGTGGCCCTGGTCCTCCGAGACGGCCACGCTGAAGTTCCTGACCCTGGGGAGAAGGTTCGCCAGGTGGGTCAGCTCATGGTAATGCGTGGCGAACAGGGTCTTGCACCCGATTCGAGGGTGGTTGTGGATGTGCTCGGCCACGGCTCTGGCAATCGATAGACCGTCGTACGTGCTCGTACCGCGGCCGATCTCGTCGAGGATGATAAGGGAGCGTGGCGTCGCGTGGTTCAGGATGGACGCCGTCTCCAGCATCTCCACCATGAAGGTCGACTGTCCGGCGGCCAGATCGTCCTGAAGGCCGACGCGAGTGAATATCCGGTCGACGACGCCTATGGTCGCGGCCTCCGCCGGAACGTAGCTTCCGATCTGGGCCATGAGCGTGATAATGGCCACCTGCCGGATGTACGTGGACTTCCCTGACATGTTGGGGCCCGTCAGGATTACCAGCTGGTCGTCCCTGTTGGACAGCCTGGTGTCGTTGGGAACGAAGGCGCCCGGGGGCAGCATTCCCTCCACAACGGGATGACGCCCCTGCCTGATCTCCAGGACCTCTCCCTCGTCCAGCGCGGGACGGACGTACCCTTGTGCGGAAGCTACCTCCGCCAGTGAGCAGAAGACGTCCACGTGAGCGACGGCATCCGCGGCCGCCAGAACAGGCCCGGCCGCCTCGCCCACCTGTTCACAGACCTGGCGGAACAGCGCGCCCTCCAGCTCACTGATCCGGTCCTGGGCGTTCAGAATGCGCGACTCGTACTCCTTCATCTCCGGGGTGATGAAGCGCTCCCCGCCCACCAGCGTCTGGCGCCTCACGTAGTCGTCCGGGACCCGGCCAAGGTTCGACTTGCTGACCTCGATATAGTATCCAAAGACCCTGTTATACCCCACCTTCAGCGACTTGATGCCGGTCCTCTCACGCTCCTCTCGCTCCAGCCTGGCGATGTAGCCCTGAGCATCGCGTTCGGCGTCTCGAACGGAGTCCAGGTCCGGCGAGAAGCCCCGCCTGATGACCCTTCCGTCCCCCACCGAGACCGAGGGATCGTCGTCGATGGCGTCCCTGATAAGCGTGACGACCTCTGAGTTGTCGCCGATGTCATCGGCCAGCCATGCGACCTGCTCGCGGTCCTCGTCCTCTTGCAGTATCCCTCTGATCTGCGGCGCCGCCTCCAGGCTGCTCGCCAGACCCACCAGATCGCGTGGCGTGGCGCCATAGCCGCGGACCCGGCTGACGAGCCGCTCGACGTCCGACACGCCGTCCAGGTGGACCGCCACGCGCTCACGACGCAGGGCGCTGCCATGGAACCAGGCGACCGCGTCCTGACGCCCCACCAGCTCAGGGACGTCCAGCAGGGGCTGGCCAAGCCAGCGGCGCAGCAGCCGGCCGCCCATGGGCGTCCTCGTCCGGTCCAGGACCGAGAAGAGTGACAGCTCCGCGGCGCCCCAGCGTCCTCCGGTGAAGAGCTCCAGATTGCGTCGCGTCTGAGGGTCCAGGACCATGTAGGCGGAGGTCGAGTAGGTGAAGAGCGAGCCGATCTGGGTCAGGGCGCCCCGCTGGGTTCTGCCGAGGTACTCGATGATGGCGCCGGCGGCGCTCACGGCCAGGGGCAGGCCCTCGCACCCGTAGGCCTCGAGGGAGGCGACTCCGAAGTGGTCCAGCAGGACCTGACGCGCCCACTCCGGGTGAAAGGCGTCCGCCTCGAGGGGGGTGACGGTCGTCTGTCCGTCTACTGGAATGGCGTCCTGGGCCTCGGGGACGAGCAGCTCGGACGGCGCGACCCTGCCCAACTCAACGGCGAGGTGGGCGACGGCGAACTGGCTGGTGGCGAACTCGGCCGTCGTGATATCCATGTACGCGAGACCCACGTCGTCGCCGTCCACCACCGCCGCCGCCAGGTAGTTGTTGGCCTTCTGCTCCAGGAGGGAGTCCTCGACCACCGTGCCGGGCGTCACCACCCGGACCACCTCCCTGTCCACAAGGCCCTTCGAGGTGGCGGGGTCGCTGACCTGCTCGCAGATGGCCACCCGGTAGCCCTTCTTGATGAGCTTGGCCAGGTAGGGCTCCAGGGCGTGGTAGGGGATGCCGGCCAGGGGGATGCGCTGTCCCCGGCCCATCACCCGGGAGGTGAGGGCGATCTCCAGCTCCCTGGAGAGGACGCGGGCGTCGTCGTCGAAGGTCTCGTAGAAGTCC
>JADFHV010000088.1:5499-8156 GCA_022566975.1 Chloroflexota bacterium | reverse complement strand
GAATCACACCATCCACATCGTCCTGTGAAGACCCCGCGCTCATTATCACGATCAAGGTCCGTGCCTCCCTCTACCGGTTATGGGTGGCTGGGCTGGGCCGGCTTCGGCTCGGATACAAAGGCCCCGACGGACCGGGGCTCATGTACCGCAGTCTATGGGCTCCGCCTACACTGATGGACGATTCCCTATGGGCTACACCGCGACCCGAAGGGCGTCCGTCCCCAACTGCATGCCTCACCCCCCCTCCATGCCTCTTGCCTTGAGGTTCACCGCTCCTCTGAGGTACACGTTGCTCAGCTCCTGAGGACTCTTCTCGGTGTTGACGAGCACGAGGACTCTGATGCACCGGGCCTGAGCGTCCGGCACCGCCATCTCGTGCCCGCACAGTAGAGCGACGTCGTTCCAGCCCATCCGTCGCGCGGCCACCGCCGGGAACTCGGCGTTCAGGTCGCGGGTGGTCGTGAAATGGGCTGCCGCGACGTCGTCGACGGCCAGGTCGTTAGCCTCTACAAGCCTGGCCAGCATCTCGCTGGTCGCGTCCAGTATAGAGTCTCTCGTGTTGCTGTCTGCGGTGGTAGCGCCACGTATTCCGCGGACCTTGGTCATTCTCTGTGCTCCGTGGTGGCCGGGGTGCTCAGTCCTCGGATGAAGTCGCTCGCGGCTTCGAGGACCTTGCCTGGCGGTGCGGCCCCGATGGCTTCCAACAGGGCGCTACCAACGACCGCCCCATCGGCGAACCGGCCGACTGCCTCGACGTGTTCCCTGCTCGATATGCCAAATCCCATCAGCACTGGCAGGTCGGTGTGGAGTCGGATTCTTCGCACGAGCTCTGGGAGATCGCCGGCCATCGCGTTCCTGGCACCGGTCACCCCCGTGAGGCTAACGCAGTATATAAAGCCGTTGGCGTCCTTGCAAGCACGGGCGATCCGCTGGTCGGTGCTGGTCGGAGCCAGCAAGGGGATGAGATATATCCCCGCGTCGCGGCACAGCTCCTTGAACGGGCCCGACTCCTCCGTCGGAAGGTCCACAACGATCACGCCATCAAGCCCGGCGTCGTGGGCTGCCCGGACGAAGGCCTCCACCCCGTAGTGAAGGAAGGTATTGTAGTAGCCCATGAATATGAGGGGGGCCTCTACGCCCTTGTTCCGCAGGTATCTGACTAGCTCAAGTGACGTATCAAGGTTGACCCCGTGCTCCAGCGCCCGAAAGCTGGTCTTCTGGACGGTGAGTCCTTCGGCCAGCGGGTCGCTGAAGGGGATACCCAGCTCGAGTATGTCGCCGCCCGACTCTATGATGACCTCTGCCAGGGCCTTACTTGTCTCCACGTCCGGGTACCCTACGGTCAGGAACGGGACCAACGCGGTCCGCCCCGCCTTTTTCAGCTCTTCGAGCTTTCTATCGATGCGATTAGCCACTTGGGAGACCTCAGTTGGACAGCTTCAGCTCGTCAAAGGGGGGCCTGGCGCCTAGGCCATCGAGGCCACCAGGAGGTTCTGGGCCACATGCGTCGCAATGGGTGGCCAGACCGACCGCGTCTTAACATACAGCCAGGAAAGCAGCAGGCTGGTTACGAACAGCGGTATCATCGCGGTGGGAAGCATGTGAGCCCCGGCGAAGACCGCCGAACTGAGCGCAGCGGCTCGGACCGCTCCAAGGGAAGGCAGCAGCGCGGCTAGAAGGAATCCGCGGAAGAAGACCTCCTCGGCGAACGGTGCCCACCCCACCACAACCACCATATTCAATAGCCTGGTCGCTCCATGTCCAAAGACGTCTTCGGGCAGGCCCTGTGAGTTGAAGGAATCGAGCCCGAGCGCGGCGATGATCGCGAAGTAGACCCCGGCGAAGCCCAGGCTTCCAAGCAGGGCCACCACCGGCATCACGACCGCGCGTCCTGCCGGCCGCCTTAGCCCCAGGACCTGCCAGCGCGCACCATACTTGTGCACCGCGAACGCCCATACGGCCACCAGCATGAGCCCTTCCAGCGCCCCCAAGACCCACGGGACCAGCAGCGTGCGCTGTTCCTCGGCGACGACGCCCACGACCCGGCCCAGTAACACCCAGACCACGAGGAAGCCCGCGAACACAAGCGCGGTGGCAAGAGCCGCGTCGGCGACGCTCCACGGGATCGGCCGGGGCTGTGGGCTAGCTCTCAAGCCAGAGGACATCGCCACACAGGTCCGAGGGATGGTCCTTAGACGCGAAGAAGGAGTACTCATCCTTGGCGGTCTTGAGGCGGCCGTCGTCGCCGTGCCCAGGGTAGAAGGCGACGTTGTCATCCATCGTGAGCAGCTTGCTGTCTATGCTCTCGATGATCCGTTCGAGGTCCGTCGGGGTCCGGGTCTTTCCAGGCCCTCCCGGGAACAGGGTGTCCCCGGTGAAGAGGTGGCTGCCGATGGCGAGGCAGGTAGAGCCGGGGGTATGACCCGGAGTGGGGATGACCTTCAGCGTCAGTGTGCCAGCCTTAACCTCCCCACCGTCCTCGAGAAAGAAGTCGGCGGGCTTTGGGAGCGCCGAGGCGTCTCCGGCACCGATGCCGACGGGTGCCCCGATGGCAGAGGCGACCTGAGTGAGGCCCTGGATGTGGTCAGAGTGGCTGTGGGTAATCAGTATGGACCTTACGGTGGTCGCTTTGGCCGCTGCTATCAGCTCGCCCGGCG
>JADFHV010000088.1:0-5489 GCA_022566975.1 Chloroflexota bacterium | reverse complement strand
ATGATGCTCTCGTTGGTCTCGGGGCAGACCAGGAGATAGGCGTTGTTGTCGTACGGACCGCACTTCACCTTATGGATCGTGATGGTTTCGTCTCTGTAGTGTGGGCGCAAGCGACTCCTCCGGCGACGCGCACAAAGCAACGAAGCCGCCGCGATTATAGCAGTCGGCGGGCTTCCGTCCAATCGCTGAGAGCGGAACTTGCCCCACATCCGAGGACGACCTTTGCGACGCGCGTTATCGCCCCTCTCCCCAGATTCCTCGTCGCCCCGAGTCCTGTCTCCGAGTCGTGCAGCGCGCAGGGCTCCTCGGAATGACATCAGCGATCCAGCGTTTACGCACGGGAATCGGCCGGCATCCTCCCGAGTAGAGCGCCTGGTATAATTCGCGCCAGCCGCCGGTCACCAGGGCCGGCAGGGAGATGACTGAGGTCTGGTAATGGGCCGATACGGGATCAACATAAAGCACGGCTCGGGAGGGAAGAGGCTGGAGATCCAGTGCACCCACCAGAACGGGCTTCTGTACGTGGTGCCCAGCGAGGCAAGCTGGGTCTGCACTGAGGAGCTGCTGCACGCTCACGCCATAGCAGGGTTCTTCAAGCAGCTGGCGGAGCTGAAGGACCAGCGCGTGCAGGAGCTCATGCAGCGGTGGGGGCTCTATTTCCGGGAGCGTCCCCTGGCAGACGAGGGCGAGGACGACGAGGACGACGAGGACGAGGCCTAGAGGTCTTCCTCCTCGGTGACGCCCTCCTCACCGGCCTTGATGATCCGGTGGAAGACCGGGGTGTAGGCGTCGTCGTCCCCGGGCTCCGTGTCGTCGTCAGACCAGTCCTTAACGACGACCCGTTCGGGCTCAGGGGGCTGGTCTTCGGTCAGCTCACTTAGAATGGTGTTGGGCAAATAGGCGCGATAGTCTCCCGCGCCCTTCGACGGGAATGAGACTACCCTCGCCTGGGACGGGTCTTTGTTGGTCTCGCGAATGATTACCGTCAACTCGCGCTCCCCGACGCTTCTGACCGTCGCATCGTAGCGATTGCCACCCTTGATCAGCCGCGTCAGCCGGGAGGCCAGCTTCGGCTCCACCTGACCCGCGTACTCCCCAGAGGGCTCGGCTATCTTGAGACGGCTGCCCTCCGTGAACAGCTCGACCGGATGCCCTGGAGCCAGCTTGACCAGCACGTCGGGCGAGGCGAGGTTTACCAGAGAGGTGACACCGGCCTTGCCGCTCTCCTCGATGAACACGGGCGGGATCGATGAGCCACGCACCGCTGCGCCCGGCGAGTCCTCACCGAGCCTAGCGAGACGGTCCAGGTTTTTCTTGGCTATGCCGTTATTGGGTGAGAGCTCGAGAGCCCGATGGAAGGCCTCTTTGGCCTCGCGGTTGCGCCCAAGCTCACTCAGCGCCTTACCGAGCCGGTTATGGGCTTCGAGGTCGTCCTCGAAGTTGTGGAGGATGGACCGGTTGACCTCGACCGCCTCCTCCCACCTGCTCTGCATGGCGAGGCCAACGGCCTTCTTGGCCAGGTCCTTTCGGACCTTTTCCCTGTCTTCGACTTCGCGAGCGAACATCCAAAACCACCGTTTTAGTTGGCGAATTCTAGCTCATGTGTTGGGGGGGTGCAAGTGGTTTCTGGCACCTTTGGGCTCAATATTGCGCGGGCTCAGTGCTGCCCTAGCGTTTGAGCCGGAGCGGCAGCAGCCGCCAGAAGGCCTCCAACGCTATCCCGAGAGACATCTTGGACTTCCCTTCCGCGCGATCGATGAAGACGATGGGGTGCTCGACGACGTTGAGCCCCAGCCGCTGGCAGGCGTGTGCCACCTCCGCCTGAAAGCCGAAGCCTCGGCAACGGAACTCGGTCGGATCGAGCCTCGTCAACGCGCCGGCCCGGAAGGCCTTGAACCCGGATGTGACGTCCTTGACCTTCAGTCCGACGACGGCTCGAATACCGAAGTTTGCGAGGTAGCTCAGGAGGCGCCGGCTGAGGTCCCAACTCGTGTCCACCGCCCCCCCCGGGACGTAACGCGATCCGACCACTACGTCGGCCTCCTGCAGCGCTTTCAATAGAGCCGGGACCTGTTCAGGCGCGTGGGACAGGTCGGCGTCCATCTGGATCACGTAGTCCGCCCCGTCCTCCAGTGCCCGCGCAAAGCCATCCATATAGGCGGTGCCAAGGCCCTGCTTACCCTTTCGCTCGATGAGCTCCACTCTCCCCGCAAACCGGTCGGCCAGCCCTCTTGCGACCTGGGCCGTACCGTCGGGTGAGCTGTCGTCTACGACGATGAGCCGGGCGTCCGCAAGGTCCAACGCGAAGAGCCGCTCGGCCAGCTCAGGGAGGTTCTCCGCCTCATTGTACGTGGGCACCACTACGTCCACCGCCCCCTTACGCCGCGGGGAGTCCGCGGCGCTCCAGGGCGTCGACCCGGCTGTGAGTCGGTACCTGCCGCGCAGGTCGCTCCACCTCACGAGCAGGATATCGCGCAACATCAGAACTGGGTCCACCACCGCTCGCACCTTGCTGTCTCTCTGGTGGTGCCAGTCGATTGGCATCTCCAGGACCCGTAGCCGGCGCTTCAGCGCCAGGTATAGGATCTCGACGTCGAACCCGAACCCTTCGGTCCTCTGCAGCGCAAAGAGCTGGTCGGCCACCTCTCCGCGAAAACACTTGAATCCACACTGCGTGTCCTGAAAGTCGCCGACTGCCAGCAGTCTGACCGCCCAGTTGAACATGCGCCCCGCGATGTGTCTCGTGGCCGGCTCGTTGAACCGGCGTGCCCCGGCTATCTGCCGCGAGCCTATGACGATATCGTAACCTTCTCCCATGCGCTTGAGAAACTCCGTCAACCCTTCGACCGGCATGGCCAGGTCGGCGTCGCAGAGGAACCGATATCGGCCTGCGGAGGCGAGCATGCCATGCCTGACGGCCGCCCCCTTCCCCCGGTGCTGGATGGACTCGAGTCGAACCCCCTCCCGGTCCGCTGCCCATCCGGCCACAACCGCTGCGGTCTCATCGGAGCTACCGTCATCAACCACCAGCACCTCCCACGAAAGGGACGTCGCGTAGAGGTATTCGACCAGCGTCTCGAGGGTGCCGACTATGCGCACTTCCTCGTTAAAGGCGGGGATGACGATGGAGAGCTCAGGACGGGACACGTTGGCACTCCGGCGAGACCGCGTGTGAGCTGAAGCCTACGGTAGGAGCCTGGAACGCCTGCGTACCCACGGCCCGCCGGGCCGACCCTTCCAGTTAGATAGACCGGCGGCCGCGCCTTGAAACGCGGCTCTCGCCGCTCGACGGAGACCCGCATTTGTCATACGTCAGACTTCTCCAGCCGGAAGGCCGCGTGGAGGGCCCGGGCGGCTTCGGCCATGTCATCCTCTCTGACTATACACGTGATACGTATCTCGGAGGTCGTTATCATCTCGATGTTGATCTTCTCGTCCGCCAGGGCCCGGAACATCCTGGAGGCGTACCCGGGCGCATCCTGCATCCCGGTCCCGACGATGCTCACCTTGGCAAGGTTATCGGCGCTGGCCACTCTGCGGCATCCCAACTCGCTCGCCACCTTGTCCACCACCTCCAGCGCGGCGGCAAGATCGCCGCGCTTGACCGTGAAGGTAACATCCGTGGCCCCGTCCACGCTGGCGTTCTGCACTATGACGTCGACGCTGATGTCTGATGCGGCCAGGGGCTCGAAGAGGCTAGAGGCGACGCCCGGCCGGTCCACCACTCCGAAGACGGTGATCTTCGCCACGCCGGCATCCGTGACGATACCACGGACTCGGTTCCTGATCTCGCCAACGTTCGGGCTCATGTCAGCTCCCTTGTGGATCAGTGTCCCCGGCGCGTCACCAAAGCTCGAGGCGACGAGGATGGGCACGTCGTACACCATCCCCATCTCGATAGCGCGGGGGTTCATCTTGGCCCCATAGCTGGCCATCTCCAGCATCTCCTCGAACCCCACCTCGTCCAGCCGTCGGGCCTCAGGTACCAGCCTGGGGTCGGCCGTGTAGATGCCGTCCACGTCCGTATAGACCTCGCATCGCTCGGCGCCCAGACCGGCGGCGATGGCAACCGCGGTGGTGTCGGAGCCTCCCCGGCCCAGCGTCGTGACGTCCATATCCGTGTCTGCCGTTATGCCCTGAAAGCCCGCCACTATGACGATGTTACCGTCTTCCAGCTCGTCTCGGATACGCTTCGGCTCTATCCCGGCGATCTTGGCCCTGCCATGGGTGGTGTCGGTGCGAATTCCGGCCTGAGCGCCACTGAGGCTGATGGCCTTGTAGCCGTTGGATCGAATGGCCATCGCCATCAGGGTACATGAGACCAGCTCGCCCGTGGACAGCAGCAGGTCGAGCTCTCGCTCGTCGGGTCTATCGGAGACCTGACGCGCCAGGGCGATCAGCTCGTCTGTCGTGTCGCCCATGGCCGACACGACGGCGACGACCTGGTTGCCTCCGTCGTGGGTCCTGCTGATGCGCGCGGCGACGTTGCGGATCCTACCGGCATCGGTAAGAGAGCTACCGCCGTACTTCTGGACTATGAGAGTCAAGGTGGGACTTCCTGCAGACCTGTGTCGGTTCTTGATGGACGAGGCTTGGCGCTATTGGTTCTCTACGAGGTGTGCGCCGCGGCTGGTGGGACACGTGATCTTGACCGCTCCACCGATGCCAGACTTGGCGGCCGCGTCGGCCATCTCGTAGCCGATGGTCAGCTCCCTGTCTCCCGCCAGCGCCATCACACTCGAGCCGGCACCCGACAGGAAGACGCCGAACGCCCCGGCGTCGAGGGCGGCTCGGAAGATGTTCCTCATCGCAGGGAAGATGGTCTGGCGCTCTGGCTGATGGAGGCGGTCTTCCGTAGCGGTCGCCAGGTGGGCCATGTCGCCGGTGACGAAGGCCCTCACGAGCAGCGCGGCCCTGCCGATATTATACACGGCGTCTTCGCGGTCCACTCGGGCGGGCAGAAGGGCCCTGGCCTCATCCGTGGGCATCGTGAAGCTTGGAATGAACACGACCGCGCGCATATCCGGGGGAATCGGTACACCGGCGGTCAGCGGGCTGTCCCCATCCCAGGCAACGATCCGGCAGCCTCCGAAAATAGCCGCCGCGGCGTTGTCCGGGTGGCCCTCCATATCCGTCGCGATCTCCAGCAGCCGGGTCTTCGTCAGCGTCCGCCCGCATACCTCGTTTCCGGCGATCAGACCACCCACCACCGCGGTCGTGCTGCTTCCGAGGCCGCGAGCGATCGGGACGTGATTCTCGCTGACGATGCGCACCTTCGGGACCGGCCTGTCAGCCTCCTGGAAGACGCGGCGAAAGGCCTTGTATATGAGATTGGACTTGTCCCGGGGCAGAGTGTCGGCGCCTTCGCCGCATATATCGATGCCCGAGGCGCCGACCTCTATACGGACTGTGTTCCATATGTCCAGAGCCATTCCAAGGCAGTCGAACCCAGGACCCAGGTTGGCAGTGGTAGCTGGTCGACCGACACC